>NZ_JBLWFH010000009.1:0-171042 GCF_050306235.1 Glaciecola sp. 1036
GTAAGTTTATTATTGAGTTGATTATTTTTTATCTCAACGGATTCGAGCTTTTCTGTAAACTCATTACAATTTGAAGTCTTTAAAGATACTTCTTCTTCTAGTTCAGAAATTCTATTTTCGCAGGTTACGAGAGTGCCTGACATTTCTGTAAGTTTATTATTGAGTTGATTATTTTTTATCTCAACGGATTCGAGCTTTTCTGTAAACTCATTACAATTTGAAGTTTTTAAAGATACTTCTTCTTCTAGTTCAGAAATTCTACTTTCGCGGGTTACGAGAGTGCCTGACATTTCTGTAAGTTTATTATTGAGTTGATTATTTTTTATCTCAACGGATTCGAGCTTCTCTGTTAACTCATTACAAATTGAAGTTTTTAAAGAGATTTCATGTTCAAACTCTGAAATTATTTTTTCTTGGTTACCCTTTGCTTTTGATACTTCAATCAACTCGACATTCAGTTGTTTGTATTGCACTTCAAGAATTTCATATTCAGACTTTAACTCCTTAAAGTTAGACGAGTTTGATTTTATTTCTTGTTCTAACTTTGAAATTATTTCTTGTTTTTTTTGGTTGAAAGCATTTAGTTCATTAGTCTTTTCGCTTTTGACTTGTAACTCGCCTTCAATCTGTTTCTTAATTGTTAGCAATTCGGTTAATTTTATCTGTAGGTTGTCTCTTTCATCTAACACAGTTTTTAAAATAGCTTCTATTTTTTCACAGGACCTTTTGATTTCCTCAGTTTCTTGCAGTTGCTTTTCGGCTAGATTTTTAGCTTGTATCAAACAATCGACTCTTTGAATAATACAGCATTCTATTCCAGTACTAAGATTAGGTAGCACTGTAAAGTTTTCAAGTGCACCTGTCAGAGTTTCTGGAAACCTTTCTGCAAAATGAGTTAATCCATCAAGTATTACATACTCAAACTTTTCAATTAAATTTTTATCTGCACTTTCTAGCAGAAATCTTTCCCCACCGTTCACTGACAAAATCAGTATGTTCGCTTGGTCGTTTTCTGATGAAAATTTACTCAACAGGGAATTTATAGAAATACCGGCAACGATTTCTTTTGATATTAACTTTAAATTTGGATGAGAGGATGCGAGCCTCTCTTGAGACAATAGTGAATTATATCGAGGGTTGTTGTATGTAAAAACGTCACCTTTTTGATTACTTCCTGGGAAAACCCAATTTTTGAAAGATATTATGCCTGAATGTTTCTTAGCTTTTTGTTCCAGCGCTGCGTATAGCTGAGTTGATCCTTCGACAAGCGTTAGGTTTTCTGCTTTAAATTTTTTCAACACAGGTATACTTGAGCCAGTCCCTGCTCCTATATAAAGTAAGGAGTTAAGAGGTTTTTGGATATACTGCAATAAATAGTTTATACACTCTTTCATTTCAGGTTTCCGAATATCAGTCTAAAAGCCAATCTATCAAATCATTGAATAGAGTTCTAAAATAGTTGTTTCGTTTTGATTTCCTAGCGATTGAAATTGAGAGTTTCTTGAATGCAGCATTTATATAATAGGTACTTTCAAGTCGATCAAGTTCACGGGTTAACCAGCAATTCCCCTTTACTATTACGGGGATATTAAAATAAGAAGCCAGCCATACTAGTCCTGAACTTTTGTATTGATAAGCTTGTGGGCAGTGAGTGCAACATAGAAGATCTACGGACTGAATAATAACAGACAATTTAGTTACAGACCAGAATTCCCTATATATTTTTAGTTGAGAATATTGATTAGAAATTTTTTTTAATTCTTCTATTGTGTTGTCAATCTCAAGATTCTCCCAAGGTAAAGTAAATTGAATGATCACTTCCACGGAGAAGTTAAATTGTTTGAGTATAGTAAGAGTAGTTTCAGGTAAGGTTAAAAAACCTTTACTCTTTTTAGCATCGCCGAGATATAAGAGTATACGAGGTACTGTATTTAGTGTCGTTTCTGACTGCTTTATTTGCTTCCAAGGAAGCAAATAACATGGGTGAATACCAGACATTGGAATATTTAAGGATGTATAATAGTCCAATGTTTCCTTATCTGAAGCATATAATTCAACATTAGAACAAAGAGATAGATTTTTGAAAGAAATTTGGTATTGTAGTTTTTCCTTAAGGTTACTTCTGCGATTCTGTGAAAACATACAACATATTTTATGAATTGTTTGTAGTTTTCCAAATTTCACATGTTGCAAGGCTAAATTCAACGCGCAAGCATGGTCCCAGTTAAGACTCGGATAAAAGCAAACAATCTTTGTGTTGCTGTCAAAATCACTTAAGTATTGCTTTAACGCTTCAATATATTCGATAGCTAGTTGTCTAATGTATGACTGAATCGATGATAGACTAACATTACTATCATTTGAAAAGTGCTCATAGAAATTCTGATTAAAATGCTTATTTACGGTAAACCCTCTTTCAATTGCATCATCCAAGAACCGACGATCAATTTCCTGATGTACGAAAAAGTGAATATTGATGTTAGCTTGATCATGTTTTACTAGAAAATTGTTTAATAGAGCAGCGTGATGCCCGCCTGCCTCCATCATACCAGGATCAATTATGCAAATTTGCTGCATAGCTATTTAGTATTCTTTTTTTTGTTTTTTATTAGATTCTGCCACATCAATCGAATAAGGTCATCCAAATCCTCTATTTGATTTACATCGTTTTCAATTTGGTTATATAAACATATTAACCACGCGAAATCTCCACCATCGTTAGTTTTAGCAAAAGATTTAATAGAATCAAATGGTATCAAAACTCGTGGGCCGTATTCGTCTTCTCCAAAATATTCTGTCTCACAAAACTGAACATCATTTGTACCATTTCTCAATTCAAAAAATAACTCGGATTCAAATGTGTCTGAATTAATATTTTCTGCTTTCAGCTTTATTTGAAGCTTTTCTTCTGAATCGGTAAAGACTATATGCTGATAACTACCTAAACTCACTATTTCCAAAAAAGTTAACTCAATCGGATTGCTATCCTTAGTAGAATTCGGCTCTTTGGTTATAGATGGTCCTATTGAAGCAGAAGATTCAATTGGAGATAAAACTTTCTCGGAAATTGCAGATATCCATTCGTATTTACTTCTATTGGTTTCTTTGTTCTCAAAGCTGAGCTTTTGTAAAATACTAGGAAGGTTACTTCGTAAGTGTTTTATTAATATTCTGTCTTGTAGCGCCAGATCCAATTGAGCGACATCTGCATCTAGAGAAACGAGATATTTGGGACCAAACTCGTCTGATTCGTTTGGAGGCCAAGAAAACAGCTGAGCACTACCATCTTCTAGTTCTCTAAATTCGAGGTATAGGGAATCACTAAAATGCTCGGTATCAGCTGAACCTATATTTAACGCGAGAATTTTACATTCTAGGGCGTCACGCCAAACATTCCCCACAAGCAAGTGATCAAACTTAATCCAAAGATGCTCATATCCCTCACTATGATATTCTTCTTTCAACACTACTGAATCTAAACTAAGCCAGACTGGCAAAGTGTCTACATGTTCTGCTAAAGTGCGGGACGCTTTGCGCCAATTTAGCCATTCTTGAGCCTCAAGTTCAGCGTCACATTCTACCTTAATATTGTTGGATTGAAGCAATTCAGCTATGGCATTAATCGTGCTCATTATTAAAATCCGTTCGCTTGCATTAAAACGATTAATACTTTTTTGCAATGCTTCTTTTTGGCTTTCAGGGGCAGTCGCGAAGTATCTCAGATATGGACCAAATTCGTCTTGAGAATCGTCAAAAGATCTAAATAAAGATTCATTCGAATGTCTGAATTCAATACCGTAGTGGTTTGCAATATTTAGAAGTTTGGCATCTAAATTGTCTATAACTCTTCCGTCTGCAAGTTCTACATTACTTAATCTCAAATGAATGTCTTCATAACCATCGGTTTTATACCTCTGAGTAATTGTAACTCTTTCAGCTTTAACTCTGTCAAAAACCTTGTTCATTATGATTGGCATAAAATTCCTTCTTTTTCGCTTATTATAGGTTTCATGAAATGCTAAATAATAATACTCTAATTCTTCTTGTAACTGATTAATTTGTAAACTTGCTAATTCGAGTTCAATGTTTAACTGTTCAGTTGAGTTTTTCTCGTCATCTAAAAGTGATTTCTCAATCTTACTATCTAACTCTTCTACAAGTTTTGCATTTTCTTTTTCAAATTCATTCGATCGAAGTTTTTGAAGATCTAATTCCTGTCGTGTTTCTTCTAAAATCGAAGCAATGTTTAACTTCTCATTTTCTAGGTATTGATTTTGCTTTTCCACTGAAGCAAGGGAGACTAACTTTTTCTTTAGATGTTTAAATTCTTTCTCAATGTCTCCATAGTAGGTTTGTTTATTTTTTAAATCAGTAAGCTGCGATAATATTGAGTTCAAAGTTGCTACATTATTTTTTAAATCAGAGCTATTTGGCGAAAGGTGGGGCGAAAATTGTCCAAGAAGCCTAGCAGAAGATAATGCTTCATCAAAGAGTTCAAACGGCTCCTCTTCTTCAATTAGTGACAAGTAACTAATATGTTGTGATAGCAACTCTTCTAAAAAAGGGGAGGAACAGGGCGCAGGTTGCTTTTTAACTATGCCGAACATCTCGCTAATAAAATCTAAATCGTGTTTTCTTATATCTTCTAGATTCATTAATGAAGCTGCCGGTAGATTTTTCAAGGATACTAATGCCTCATTGAGCGTTTTCCCCCATATTTCTATATCATCTTCTATCCCTGATTGACCGTTTGACTGATAAAGTCTTTGCTCCAAATAAATCAAAGGAGAGCTAAATAACAGCACAATATTGACGCTGCTATATTCTGCAAAGAATTCATAATTTTCGTCGAATGATTCTATTATTAGAGCTTTGAGGTTTGGATTTTCAATCTTTTCTTTCAAAAGCGACGCAAAAGATGTTTCTTTTGTTGCGTCTTTTGATTTGTCTATCAATGAATATTCGATTTCATGATATAGGAATAATTCTCGCAAAGAAGAAAGTCGCAGTTCTCCAACAGCAACAAATATGGTTAATGGCATGGTGTCCCCAAGATTAATCATGTTTTTATGTTTTTATTATTTACGATTTAATTGTAACGTTTAATACGTATTTATTACACTAAAATCGAATATTTGACTAATAATATAGAATAAAAATATTGATTTCATTCTTAGAAGAGGTGGTTCTGTTGTTATTTGGCTAATTTCTATGAAAGCCTGTTAGCTTTCATTTTATCTCTAATTCTCAATCTTGGTATCCCCTAAATTGGTGTATCATCAAATGCTGAATAAAACAGTGCTCCACACCTCGTTTTTAAAATTACTTGGGGATAATAAATAATTAACCTTCTTAATGTTGAAGTACATATTGTAAGAGCCCTAAGATAACTATCAAAGGGCAAGCCTGAACGGCAATCGCTTGAAGATGCAGCTTAGTTACCTATGGTCACTTTATCTATCATCTTAGCCAACATTTTCTCACCAATCCCCTTAACATTAACCAACTCTTCAACACTGGTGAAATTGCCATTGCGGTCACGGTAAGCCACTATAGCTTCGGCTTTTTTAACGCCAACACCAGGTAGGGTACTTAAGGTTTTAATGTCGGCGGTATTAATGTTAATCCGCTCAGACTGTTCGCTTTGGGTCTCTTTATCTGTCATGGCAAAAGCTTGCTGTTGAGAGTAAATGCTGACCCCCATTAACAAAAATAGTAGTGTAATCCATGTAGTAAGTTTCATATCTTTCTCCTTGGTAAATAATAATTGTGATGAATAAATTCACCATCTCTATGCTAATCAAGGAAACATAAAAAAATAACTGTACGAGGGGATAGATTATTGTGAAAGGGGCATAAAAAAACCTGAAATAGATATCTATTTCAGGTTTTTAAAGATAATTGAAAACTATTTATAGTCTGTCTAAAACAGCTTGCGTAAAGTCAGTTGTACCGTGCTCGCCACCTAGATCACGAGTTGTGCGGTCACCTGATTCAATAACATCTTTAAGCGCAGAGCGAATTTTTTCTGCTTTATCTGCCATACCTAAATATTCAAGCATTTGTACAGAGGCTAAGATCACTGATGTAGGATTTGCAAGGTTTTTACCCGCGATATCAGGCGCTGAGCCGTGAACCGCTTCGAATATCGCACAATCTGTTCCGATATTAGCACCCGGTGCCATACCTAAGCCGCCGACAAGGCCTGCACAAAGATCTGATAGAATGTCACCGAACAGGTTGGTGGTCACTATTACGTCAAATTGATGAGGGTTCATTACAAGCTGCATACAGCAGTTGTCTACGATCATCTCAGTTGATTCGATATCTGGATATCTTGCACCCACTTCACGGGCAACTTTTAAGAATAAACCAGAAGTAGATTTTAAGATGTTTGCTTTATGGACAGCAGTGACTTTCTTACGACCTTCACGACGCGCTAATTGATATGCAAACTCAACAATTTTTTCAGCGCCATCTCGTGTGATTTTACTCATGGCTTCAGCTTCTTGACCATCATCAGACACTTTTTGGCCTAAGCCTGAGTACATACCTTGGGTGTTTTCACGTACAGTGATGATGTCGATATCTTCATATCGCGCTTTTGTTCCCTTGAATGAAAGTACCGGGCGCAAGTTTGCGTATAAATTAAACTGTTTGCGAAGACTCACATTAATCGAAGTAAATCCCTCTCCTACTGGAGTAGTGAGCGGGCCTTTTAACGCAATTTTATTTTTTGCAATTAACTCTTTGGTTTCTTCAGGTAAAAGATCACCGTGATTCTCTAATGCTACCAGGCCGGCATCGGCATAATCATATGCGAAATCGCAACCTACTTTGTCTAAAATTTGTATGGCTGCATCAATTATATCGGGACCTATACCGTCACCACGTATAACAGTTATTCGTTGTTGGGACATTCTTCTACTTTCCTAAATTAAATCGCAGGTATTCTACATTACATAAAAAGCTGATCAAAGGGCTATTCATCAGTTCTTGCACAGATACAGCACTTATACTTCGACTCGGTAGCAGGGATGATATTCACTACCTGGAAGTTTCATTCTACCTTGCTCAACAAAAGATGTAAGTAACTTATCCATATGTGCCATCAAAGTCTTATCTCCTTTCAGCACAAAAGGTCCTTTAGCGTGAATCTGTTTAACCCCTTCAGCTTTTACATTACCCGCTACAATACCTGAAAAACACTTTCTGAGATTGGCAGCTAAGTCCCCTGCAGATTGATCTAAACTTAAATCCAAAGCCGCCATGGACTCATGAGTCGGTTCAAAGGGATGTTGGAAATCATCGGGTATTTGTAAGCGCCAATTAAAATTAAATGAGTCTCCATGTTGTTTTCTAAACACTAAAACATCGTGTTGAATTTCATCTAACCTAGCGGCTACTTTTTGTGCGTCGCCGACTACAATTTCATATTTCGATTGCGCTTCTTCGCCTAACGTATCAGCGATAAAGTTGTCGATAGCATTAAAGTAGTCTGCTTTATTTTCAGGGCCCGTTAAGATCACAGGCAATACTTGATCAGCATTTTCAGCCTGCAATAATAAGCCCAATAAATACAATAATTCTTCAGCTGTACCTACGCCGCCAGGAAATATAACAATACCATGGGAAGCGCGGACAAAGGCTTCAAGGCGCTTTTCAATATCAGGCATGATAATAAGTTCATTTACGATGGCATTTGGTGGCTCTGCGGCAATAATGCTAGGTTCAGTGATGCCAACGTATCGACCGTTCTTTATTCGCTGTTTAGCGTGTCCAATAGCAGCTCCTTTCATGGGGCCTTTCATCGCACCTGGTCCACAACCAGTACAAATATTAAACCCGCGTAAACCCAGTTGATATCCGACTTCTTTGGTAAATTTATATTCTTCTTTGTTAATTGAATGACCTCCCCAACAGACGATTAATTTGGAAGGCTCAGAAGCGCTGAGTGCATTCGCGTGACGTAACATATCAAATACCATGTGGGTGGTAATGTGGTTCTCGTCAGCTTGGTTCTCAAAGCTATACTGATGTTTTGCGCTCATGTAGAGCATATCTCTCAATACAGCGAACAAATGCTCATGCACACCTAAAATAAGCTTTCCATCTACGAAAGCTACTTCAGGTGGATTTATCAATTCTATTTTGACACCACGCTCTTTGCGAACTAAGCGCACATCAAAATCTTTGAATTCATCAAACAAGGCTTCTGAATCATCTTGTTCTACACCTGAATTCAAAACGGCTAAACAGCAGTTTCTAAACGTGCGGTAAAGTTCTGTAGAGGTGGAAGTGGCTAGTTGGTTGACTTCAAGTTGTGACAGTTGACTCATCCAACCAACAGGGTTTAGTTGTACGGTTTTAGTCATTCATCTTCCTTTAATATAATATTGTGTGTTTTTTTATTCATTTTGTTGTATCGGCGCTTGCTTGTTCTTCATCAATAACTGATACAAGTGTAAAAGTGTTATTGTCGAGCTAAACGCACATTAGGATAAGTAGATTCAAAATTTGAACGGAAGGGGTTAATATCGAGTCCGCCACGTCTTGTATATCTAGCATATACAGTTAAATGCGTTGGTCGACAATGATCTAACAGATCTTTAAAAATCCGTTCAACACATTGTTCATGAAATTCATTGTGTTGGCGGAATGAGATGACATACTTCAGTAGTGATGCTTGATCAATTTTAGGACCCTGATAGCGAATACAAAGGCTGCCCCAATCGGGTTGATTGGTAATTAAACAGTTTGATTTTAATAAATGACTCACCAAGGTTTCATTTACTATTGTATTTTCGTCACTCTTAAGTTGCTCGTTTAAAATATCACTACCAGATATTTCCACATCAAGGTCATCAATGACATGACCTGGAAGATCGCCAATATATTGTTGGGTAAATTCGGCTACGGGGACTAAAACCAATCTTACTTGAGCTCCCGCACACTTGGAGAGATCTGTTTGCATAAGGTCTAAAACATCTTGATACGTTGCAAAAGACTCTTGATTAAAGCTATTCAAATACAGCTTAAATGATTTAGATTCAATTAAATTTGGTGAATCATAAGGAACATGACATTCAAGTATGGCGACCTGTGGCTTACCCTTAAGATTTAACCAAGAAATCTCATAGGCATTCCAAACATCTTCACCTGTGAAAGGCAGTGCATTATCAGATAATCCAATATTGTCTCTGCTAAGTTGACGAGGTACCGCCTGCAATAAATCAGGCGAGTAGGCGTCAGGGTAATCAACTGCTTTACCTAAAGTTAAGTCTTTCAAATGTAAAATCTACCACTGTGTTTTCATGTTATACAGGGTATTATAGTGAAAAATAATGATATAAGCTCAATTCTTACCGCTTTTATTCTCTGGTCACGTGAAAATTAGCATTTATAATTTATTCGAAACACATACGAGAAACAGATTTAATCCATGGATACAGCCTTCATTAAAGCATTTGACACTTTTATTAACGCCTACAAATCCCAATCAGATTCTGAAAATCAAGGGTTGATGACAGAATACGATAGTGATTGGCAATCTCCTTGTTTTGAATTGGATAATCAACTAGAGGACGGAGATCTCGTCAAATGGACACCAGCATTGAGAGACCCTTCGGCAAATCTTGGCAATATTGCATCAGCCTTAGATTTAGAAATTCCAGCCGCTTTTCATCATCTATTTGGCAGGTACTACAGTTTCGATTTAAATGCGCAGACGCAACGTGGAAAGCTTACGATCTTACAGGCTATCAATGATGAAGACTTTGAGCGGCTACAAAAGAACTTGATAGCCCATGTTCTTATGAAGCGGAAACTTAAACAGCCTGAAACCTTATTTTTCGCTGTCACTGATGAAGAAGACTTTGTGATTTCGTTATTACCTAACTCCGGAGAAGTGGTGCTCGAATTTGTGGGTAAACCACATCAAGAAGTTTTGGCCGAGAATTTAACCGCATTTTTTACATCATTAGACCCAGTGCCAACAAAAGTGAGCTTATGAAACGGCTACTTGGTTGTTAAAAGTGTAGATAATTGATGTTCAAGTTCGCTCACTCTGCGCGTCAAATCATCAATTTGTTGTTGCAAGTTTTTGTTTTCTGGTTCGGTCTTAATTTCTTTAGGTGCCAGGTCTACTCGCTGAGGATTTTCTTGCCACCGATTAATGCCTCTAATCAAAATAGGCAGCTTATAATCAGGGCCTAACTTTGCTTTTAATAGGCCAACGGAAGGTTTTTTATTATTTTCTGATAGTTCAACGCAAGCATTAATTACTCGACCTATCTGGTATTCAGTATTCTTCATGTTTTGTTTAAAGTCAATTTTTAGTGAAAGATGCCAAGTCTTAGTGAAAATAACAAAGTAAAAAACGGTAATATCTTTTAACTATCTGAATTTTAAAGTAATTTAATATTGGTCTAAAATTTGTTTAAGAATCGATAACGAAATATCAAATCACTTAGGAAAACATAATGAAATTAAAAACGTTAGCTATAGTTGGGGTTGCTGTATTCGCTTTACAAGGTTGTGTAATCGCAGTAGGCGATGATGATTATAGTGGTGAAAGAAGTTATCACAGTGAATCAAGTCGGGAAGATGATAATAGAGAATACATTGCAAAATTAGATGCTGGCGCAAATTTAAAAGAAATTAAAAGTGATTTAGGAACACCTGACTTCAGTGAGTTGTTAGTTAAAGGTGACACTGAATACAGAGTACTTTTTTATCGTACTCAACGTCGACATGGTGATGGTATGACTACGAAAGATGAATGTACGGCAGTCGTATTTAAAAATAATGCGCTCATTGGCATCGGTGAGACCGCATTAGAAAAGCTGTAAACAAAGAATATGAAGAATAAGCCGGCTCTCCGGCTTATTTTTTATCCTAGTATGTAAAAAATATGTTACAAAAATAAAGATTCTGTTTTACAATAAGTTGGTCAAAGTTTAAGAGGGAAATTGTTAAATGACCACGTCAGTGTATCAACCAGATCTAAAACAAGTGACTTCCGCTTATTTGTCAGCTGAAGATCTCAATGTCGCTGCTTCTATTTTATATAACGCTTACTTTGATGATCCCCTATTCACTGAAATTTTCCAAGCCAACCGTGAAGGTTATGAAGCGAGATTGCGCTCGGCAATTCGTGAAGAAATCACGACTTTTTGGGATTCTGATCAACCCTTGATAGGGCTATACGAAGACAAGCGGTTGTTAGCTGTGAGTTGTTTAATTAGTCCTGATGCTGCTTTTGGTGCGGGGCGCTTTTGGCACTGGCGTTTAAAAATGTTGCTCACAGCTGGTTATTTTGGCACCAAGCAAATGATTGCCAAAGAAGAAAAAGTAAGAGAGCATATTCCTGCTAAGAATTTTCATATGCTATCGTTAATTGGCGTTCATCCAGATTATCAGGATTTAGGATTGGGCCACATCTTATTAAGTGCCATTCTTGGGGTCATGTTAGAGGATCCTTCTAGCGAAGGTATTGGGGTATTAGTTACCCTACCAAAATGCCTGTCATTTTTCCAAGATGGGCAATTTCAAGACATTACCGATGTGCATGCGGGAAGTATTCAAGGGAAAGTAATGTTTAGACCTAGAACTATTACTTCCTAAATGTCTATAGCTTTTGTAGGACATATCCTACAAAAGCTGTCTAATATATCCGTTAATTTTAACTGTTTTTTTCTGCAAAAAAATCACTAAATCTATATAATTCATGTAGTTGCCGAATTATTTAGACTTAAGTTTAAAGTTAATTTATCCTAAACATTAATTTTTCTTAACCGATAGGGTTAATAGTCCGTTATTCTAAACCTGTCTTTAGGGAATTTCTTCGGAAATAAAGACAGAGGCAAACAGGACGTTTGCAGAATGGAAGCATATGGACCACTCCATGATGGAGAATAGTGTTTTAGGGATGAAATACTTTTTTTAGGATTAACGGAAAAGGGACCTTCACACTGGATGTGTTGCCTGCTTAGGATGAGTGGGATAATAAGGAAAGGGGCGTAATGGACTTTTATCTGGATGATGTTTCAGCGACGGAACGCCGAGAGGGATACTCAAAATTCTCGGAAAAGCAGACTTAGGTCTGCTTTTTTGCGTTTAGGCTTATGTTAAGTATCAGTTTGCGATTCGAAAAGCCGGTAAATCTACTGATACCACCCGGCTGCCTACAGTACTTATAGTGCCCGTATAAAGATTCTCACCATCGCTACTGAAGCTCAACTCGTATTTATTTAGCCAGTCGACTTTACCTTTAAAAATACCGATTTTGGTAGATACTCTTGCCAAAGAAACATATTGCAAACCTTCTCTTTCACAATATTGCTTAGCGAAACGGATGGTGTATTCGCCGATGCCGCGTAGTCGCCAAAATTGAAATGCAATGGCGATAATAATAACGAGAATTAAAATGTTTACAGAGGTCATTATTCACTAGCTTATTTTAATTAATTCTTGGATGGCTCTTTTAGTAAGAGGCGTTTGCTGTTCATTTTTAAGGAACCTTAACAGATAAGCTCTTACTTCAGGTAGCATTACTAAATCTGCGAATACACCTTTAAACAAAGTAAAATCAGGACTGGCTTCAGCGACTTTATGAAAGTAATTTAGTACTCGATCATCATGATTAAAGTAATGCCAATGACGGCCTGCAATAACCACTAATAACTCAACATCTAACACTTCTTCAGACCTTACAATATCATCAATTAATGCCTTTAAGGTTTCTAAATCGCCATGTGCTAGTGCTCTTAGCGCCAATGCTTTTGTATTACCTTCTTGGGTGTTAAAAAAAGTAATCAAAGCGTTAGTTTGCTGGGTATTCAATTTGATCGATTCAAGGGAACTCAACAAGCAATTTAGTACAGGTGAGGGGAGCGTTTGTAAATCAGAGTCAAGCAAATTCGATAGCTCGATTTCTGAAAGCATAACCACTGCATCAGAAATATTTTGTACGCTTAAGGATTCCCAATTAGAGCCGTTTGGCTTTGTCAGATAATCTTTGGCTTTAATCGCTTCATCAGATAAATCAAAGGCTAAGCGTTTTTTTAATAGAGCGTTACAATCGGCCAAAAGTTGCTGATTAGGCGTGAAAATGTAGGGATTTTCTGGCAAACCTTTGTCAGTTTCTTGTGTCTTTTCTAACGATTGTCCGAGAGCATCTACTACAATCTGTAGAAACTGATCTCTAGCAGCGCTTTGTAATAAGCTGCGCTCATCTAAAGGTAATGACAAATACCAGATATAATGTTCATTATTCAGTTTTCGATTCCAAAACATGATACATAACCAAGCTTTTCCTTGTCTTGCGCGAGGAAAGGGTGCTTTATGATTTTCGATATCGAAAAAATCTTGTGGATCAAAGACGTGTTTGCCTCGACTAACATCAATTATGATGTATTCTGTGCCGGCATGGAGTAAAAATTCACTGATTGTACTGATTGAGGGAGTAACGTCTGTCATCTTGTACTGAATTAAAAAATCTATCCTAATAGTCTAGCATTAAACTGGGGATTCTAACCACATGATAAACATTGAATTTGAAGACGAATGTCTAGTGGTTGTAAATAAACCTGCTAACATGTTGGTGCATAGAAGTGCCATAGACAGAAGAGAAACTGTGTTTCTGATGCAGACGTTGCGTGATCAGTTAAATTGTCACGTTTACCCTTTACATCGATTAGACAAACCTACGTCAGGTTTGGTGCTCTTCGCAAAATCATCGGAAATAGCTAGTCAATTACAGCCTCAATTTGAACAACAACTCATCGAAAAACACTATATTGCTGTAGTGAGGGGATTTGTTCATGAGGCCAAAGAAATTGATTATCCTTTGGTCGAAAAGTTAGACAAGATGACTGATAACTTGGATAAACAAAATTTGGCAAAAGCTGCAATAACCAACTTATTGCCGTTAGCAACCTTAGAAATCGATAAGCCAGTGTCAAGATACCCAAAGGCAAGATTTAGCTTAGTTAATTTGAAACCAATTACCGGTAGAAAACATCAACTTAGACGGCACATGGCGCATATTCGCCATCCAATCATAGGCGATACAACCCATGGAGATGGTAAACAAAACCGATTTGCGAGAGAAGAGTTGAATTTTCACCGTTTAGCCCTTCATGCATATTCAATGATGTTTACTCACCCTGTCACTCTTCAGAAAATCGCCGTCATGGCAAAAATTGATGGTGAGTTAAAAGCCTTGGTGAAGACTTTTTCAGAACTAGGAATTAACCTGACAAACAATCAAGATAATAGTTTGTTGTATAGCACCTTGATTAATTAACCTTGATAAATACAATACCGCCCTTATCAAATAAACAGTTTAAAACGACTTAGAATAGAAGAGAGTTTACATGCGCAGTGTTAGCATATTTGCAGGATCAGTCTACGGCAACGCCCAACATGTCGCCGAAGCAGTGGTTGCTATGTTGGAAAAAGAAGGCGTAGACGCGCAAGTATTTCATGATCCGGATATCTCAGATTTTGTTGAAGCTGAATCTGTGGTGATAATCACTTCTACAACAGGTCAGGGAGATGTTCCGCCTAACATTGAATTATTCTTTCAAGAGTTAAAGGACCAGTTTCCACTAATGAATAATAAGCCTTTTGTTGTTGCAGGGCTCGGGGATAGTTCATACGGCGACAGTTACTGTGGAGCAGGGCGTCAATTCTTTGAATTACTACAAGAACTGCAAGGTAATCCTATTGCAGACATGCTCGAAGTGGACGCCATCGAAACCCTATCACCTGAAGATGAAGTAGTACCTTTTATCAAAGCTAATATTGAAAGATTAACTCAATAGTTAATTTCTCTCTCAGGCTTTTGAATATATGGATTAACGGGGTATGGCGACATTTGAAAGCTTCGAAATCATGGATGATTTCGTAGAGCGCCCATGGATGGGTTCACAGCGTCTTTCAAATATCGCCATTCCCCGTTAATACTGAATTTTCTACCACCAGAGTAGAAAAGCACTTGATAGGCAGATCAAGTGCTTAGTCTTGAAATTACTCAGCGTTACGAAGGATGTCGTTGATGCCGGTTTTAGATAGGGTTTTAGCGTCCACTTTTTTCACTATAATGGCTGCATATAAAGAGTATTTGCCGCATTTGCTTGGTAAGTTACCCGGTACTACTACTGAGCCAGCTGGAACGCGACCAAAATGAACTTCACCGGTTTCTCTATCATAGATTTTAGTGCTTTGACCTATGTAAACGCCCATAGAAATCACTGAACCTTCTTCTACAATGACACCTTCTACTATTTCAGAACGCGCACCGATGAAGCAGTTATCTTCAATTATTGTTGGGCTTGCTTGAAGTGGTTCTAAAACACCACCAATACCAACACCACCAGATAAATGTACGTTTTTACCAATTTGTGCACAAGAACCCACGGTTGCCCAAGTATCTACCATGGTACCTTCATCAACATAGGCCCCAATATTTACATAAGAAGGCATAACCACTACATTTTTGCCAATGAAAGAGCCCGTTCTAACAGCCGCCGGCGGCACAATCCGCATTCCTTCAGCTTTAAATCGTGCAGCGTCGTAATCAGTGAATTTTAAAGGTACTTTGTCATAAAAGGTTGATTCAGCGCCTTGAATAAGATCGTTGTCATTGAGTTTAAAAAACAACAGAACGGCTTTCTTTAGCCATTCATTAACTTGCCAATCAGTTCCCACTTTTTCCGCTACTCGAGCTTCACCGCTATTTAATAAAGCGATGGCTTGGTTTACAGCTTCTCTTACTTGCTCGCTGGCAGTTTCAGCTGTGAAGGTATCTCTAGTTTCAAATGCTTGTTCAATCAGGGTCGCTAATTCTTTCATATCGCGGTATTCACTTCTGGTTTATCTAATTTAAGTTTTAGTTGTTTACGTAAAATGATTTTTTGATCTTGTGTCAGGCTCTTGCCATCTTCGTTACAAATAATGAATATGTCTTCTGCTCGCTCGCCTATAGTTGTTATTTTAGCCATTTTTAGAGTCATATTAAGATCAACAAATAAGTGACCTACACGGGCGAGTAAACCAGGAGCATCTAGCGCTTCTAATTCTATCAGAGTTACATCATCAGCAATATCAAAAAAGCGCACTTTAGTGGGTACATCTAAGTGACGCATTTGTCTCGACATTTTTCGTTGATTGCTATGGGAGCGGCCGGGTTTGATTAATTGTTGATGAATAGCTTGGGCTAAAACATTGGCATGATCGTCCGAACTGATGCGTTTTGCATTGTGATCCAGCACTATCATGCTATCGAATACATAACCATCATGAGTCACCACGATTTGGGCATCATGTACCGAACAATTTCTACTATCTAGTACTGACGCTATTTGAGCAAACAAAGCGGAGCGGTCGTGGCAATAAATAAAAATTTCGGTGCCCGCACGAGTAGTTTCGTTGCTGGCTGCGACTATGATTTCATCTTTTGCTAGTTCACCGTGCTCAACGATTTTTTGAGAATGCCAAGCGATCTGTTTAGGCTTAAAGCGCGCAAAGTAATCGGGAGTCATTCGATTCCAGTAATCGGCATAACTATCTGGTGACATATTGGCTTGGCTTAACAACTCTGCGGCCTGATGCTTATGCTCGATAATGCGCTCTTCTAGGGTTTTTCGACATTCAAACCCATTGTCCAAGGCTTGTTGAGTAAGCAAATATAGCTCTCTTAACAAACTTGCTTTCCAATCGTTCCACAAATTGCTATTAGTGGCGCGAATGTCCGCCAAGGTAAGTGTATACAAGAGATCTAGGTGCAGATGACTCTTTACTTGGGTCGCAAATTCGTTGATAACTTCGGGATCGTATATGTCTCTGCGTTGTGCAATTACAGACATTAACAGGTGATTTTCTACTAACCAAGCGATCATGGCAGAGTTTTTGGCCGAGACTCCATGTCTGGAACAAAACGAATCTACATCTTTGGCGCCCAATTTAGAATGATCGCCACCACGACCTTTGGCTATATCATGGAATATGGCAGCTAAGAGCAATACTTCGGGTTCATCCAAGTGATTAACAATACGACTGCAACGAGGAAACTCTTGTGGCTCAGTAAAATAACGTCTTACATATTTGACTAATCTATGGG
Source organism: Glaciecola sp. 1036 (assembly GCF_050306235.1). Lineage (NCBI taxonomy): Bacteria > Pseudomonadati > Pseudomonadota > Gammaproteobacteria > Alteromonadales > Alteromonadaceae > Glaciecola > Glaciecola sp. 1036. The sequence goes on from NZ_JBLWFH010000009.1 coordinate 17,126, forward strand.
TGTGTTCATCAACAGTGTAAGCGTGAAACAGGTCAAACTGCATCATGCCAACAATTTTATCCCACTCGGGTAAATACGCCTGCAAAATCCCATTCTTGTGCATGATATCCCAACCTAAATCAAAAAAGTCAGGATCAGAAACGAGTTGCATAAAGGTTTCGCGGCATTCAGGGTATTCGATAAAGTATTTCGATTGGAACTGTCGTCGGGCATTTCGAAGTTGACGGATACAGTTTCCGTCTAAGCCTTTTATATCCGGGTACTTAGCTAATAAACCAAGGAAGCTCAGCATAGAAACAGGGGTTGGAAAACAATTATCGTGTCTAGGCTTTAAAAGACCTTCTTGATAACAAAAGTCATCACTAATGATCTGTATTTTCTTTTTACTTCTGCCTAGGATATCTTCGCTAAAACGCTGTAACAACATGGAGTTCAATTCAGAAACACGACGGACAATGCGAAACATATGCTTCATCATTTTTTCGACGCCTGATTTTCCTTCTCCAAAGCCTAATAACTTTGCTACCTGAGGTTGATAATCAAATAATAAACGGTTTTCAGAGCGATCCGCTACTAAATGCAGGGCATAGCGAATTCGCCACAGGTTCGACCGACATTCTATTAACTCAGCATGTTCTAATTCAGTAAAATAGCCATGACCAATAAGGGTTAGTCCATCATACTCTCGAAAATGCTTCTTGGCGACCCATCCTATGGATTGAATATCTCGCAAACACCCTGGATTTTCTTTTATGTTAGGTTCTAAATTATACGACGTATCATTAAATTTATGATGACGGGTCTGTTGTTCTTTTATTTTGGCTTGGAAAAATGCCTTGCTGCTCCAAGTTTTAGGGCTATTTACCTTGGTTTGTAGGCTCTTAAAAGTAGATTTACAACCGATTAAAAGCCGTGCTTCTACCAAATTTGTGGCGATTGAAATATCGTTCTTAGCGAGCTGAAAAGTTTCGCTGATGGTCCGGACTGATTGACCGATTTCTAATTTCACATCCCAAAGAAAGGTAATAAATTGACTGACTTTTTCTTGTAACTCCTGAGTCAGAGGTTTTTCGCTCAGAATTAATAAGTCAATGTCAGAATAGGGTTGTAATTGACCTCTGCCATAGCCGCCAACAGCACAAAGCGCCAATTGAGGTGTTTTGTCTAGCTCCAATAGACGCCAAGCATGGCATAGCAGCTCATCGGTAAATTCTGCACGTGCCACAACTAATTCATCTACATGTATGGTATTAAAATTGTCTCTTAACCATTTATAGTTTTCAGTGACTAACTTTTTGAATGCGGCTACTTTATTGATGTTATCAATATTTTTAATTTCTTGAATCAGTAGGCTGAGAGTCATACAACAAAAGTTCCTTCAGCTAATTAATGATTGAAAACGTTAGGAATGCTTTCTTCTTCTCTGTGGGTCAGTATCTCTACGCCTGTTTCGGTAACTAACAAAGTGTGCTCCCATTGGGCACTTAAACTTCGGTCTTTTGTCACCACTGTCCACTGATCAGGTAGTATTTTAGAATATCGTTTACCAGCATTTATCATCGGCTCAATAGTCAAGCACATACCTGGCACCAGTTCTTCACCAGTATTGGGGCGACCATAATGGACTACTTGAGGGTCCTCGTGAAAACCTGCGCCTATACCGTGACCACAATATTCTCGTACAACACTGTAATGGTGGCCTTCAGCATGCTGTTGAATAATATGCCCTATATCTCCAAGCTTAACGCCAGGTTTAACAATTTCGATAGCCTTATACAGACATTCCTGGGTAACGCGAATTAAGCGTTCAGCCATAATAGAAGGTTTTCCAACCACAAACATCTTAGATGTATCGCCGTGATAACCGTCTTTTTTAACCGTAACGTCGATATTCACAATATCGCCGTCTTTAAGTTTCTTATCGCCTGGAATACCGTGACAAATCACATGATTTACCGAGGTGCAAATGGATTTTGGAAATGGAGGATGGCCGTAATTTAGCGGTGCTGGAATGCCTCCTTGCACATCAACGATATAGTCATGGCACAGTTGATTGAGATGCTCTGTAGTGACCCCTTTTTTAACGTGCTCACCAATCATTACTAATACGTCTGACGCAAGTTTGCCAGCAATGCGCATTTTTTCGATTTCTTCAGGTGTTTTAATATTGATACCCAAGATTCAACTCCATTCATTAATTAAATTAAGGCTTTATAGCATTAGGCAACTTAAAATCGCGGCATTATAACATAAACACGAAAAACCGATATTACTCATTCACAGGGAATATAACCAAATGAAGTAGAGTTATACGAAGATGTCAAAAAATAGCGGCTAAAAGGGGATTTTACTTGCCAAATAAACATTGAGGTGGTATAAAGCGCGCGCTATTTTCGTTTAAACGATGAAAATAGCATAACTTAATTTAAATACACACACATATCATCACTTGGTTTCGGGGTGTCTTTGACGATTATGCGAATAGTCGGTAAGGATCGGAATTAAGGATATGTGGAGGCCTAACCCCTACAATAGGAAAATATTATCATGGCAAACGTATCTATGCGTGACATGCTCCAAGCTGGCGTGCACTTTGGTCACCAAACACGTTACTGGAACCCTAAAATGGCACCTTTCATTTTTGGTGCTCGCAACAAGGTTCATATTATCAACCTTGAAAAAACAGTCCCTCTTTTCAACGAAGCTTTAAGTTTCTTAACAAGTGTTGCAAACCGTAAAGGTAAAGTACTTTTTGTTGGTACTAAGCGTGCAGCATCGGAAGCAGTAAAAGAAGCAGCGCAAAAATGTGGTCAATACTACGTAAACAAGCGTTGGTTAGGTGGAATGTTGACTAACTGGAAAACAGTTCGTCAATCAATCAACCGTTTAAAAGAACTTGAGTCTCAAAGCAAAGATGGCACTTTTGACAAGTTAACTAAAAAAGAAGTGTTATTGCTTGAGCGTGAAATGTTTAAGCTAGAAAGCAGCTTAGGCGGAATCAAGGACATGGGCGGCTTACCAGACGTTATCTTTGTTGTTGATGCTGATCACGAGCACATCGCTATCACTGAAGCACGTAATTTGGGTATCCCTGTAGTATCTGTTGTTGATACTAACTCTAACCCTGACGGTGTTGATTACATCATTCCTGGTAATGATGACGCTATCCGTGCAATTCAGCTTTATACTAACGCTGCTGCTGACGCTGTTTTACAAGGTAAAAATGGCGGAACTGAAGCTGTAGCTGAAGACGAGTTTGTAGTAGAAGGCGAATAATTCGCTTCTATCAAGTTTATCAAGGAGACCGAGGTCTCCTTTTTTAAAAATTAAATATTGAGGAATAGAACCATGGCAGTGACTGCAGCACTGGTAAAAGAACTACGCGAGCGCACTGGCGCTGGTATGCTAGATTGTAAAAAAGCATTGGTTGAAACCGATGGCGATATCGAGCAAGCCATTGAAAATATGCGTAAGTCTGGTCAGGCGAAAGCAGCCAAAAAGGCCGGCCGAATTGCCGCTGAAGGTGTAATTTTAACCAAAGTAGATGGCAACAAAGCCACTATGTTGGAATTAAACTGTGAAACTGATTTCGTAGCAAGAGATGAAGGCTTCTTAGCGTTCGGTGAAAAACTTGTTGAAATTGCAGCAGCAAACGAAATTAATGACATCGACACATTGAATGCAGCTGAGTTAGACGGTACTACCGTAGCTGACGCGCGTGACACGCTTGTTGCGAAAATCGGTGAAAATATCTCTCCACGTCGCGTAATTAGCATTTCTGGTGATAACCTAGGTGCTTATGTACACGGTGGTCGCATAGGTGTACTTGCCATTCTAACTGGTGGTGACGAAGAGCTAGCGAAAGATATCGCTATGCACGTAGCTGCGGCAACGCCACAATACGTGAAGCCTGAAGATGTGCCTGCTGAAGTTGTTGAAAAAGAAAAAGCTATTCAGGTAGAAATTGCAGTTCAATCTGGTAAGCCTGCTGACATCGCTGAAAAAATGGTTGTTGGTCGTATGAAGAAATTCACTGGCGAAATCAGCTTAACTGGTCAACCTTTTATCAAAGATCCTAGCACTAACGTTGGCGCGCTACTTAAATCTAAAGGTGCAGACGTTATCAACTTCGTTCGTTTTGAAGTTGGTGAAGGTATTGAGAAGAAGACTGAAGATTTCGCAGCTGAAGTTGCAGCGCAAATGGAAGCAGCAAAGAAATAATTGCATTGCCGACTTTTGCTTAGCGAAATGTTAATATACACTTAGAGCACCTCAAATGGGGTGCTTTTTTTTAACTAAAATAGACCGACGCAGGAAAGGACAATAATAACATGAGTGTTTCACCAAAACCGGCATATAGAAGAATTCTACTAAAACTTTCTGGCGAAGCTTTAATGGGTGAAGAAAATTTTGGTATTGATGCTAAAGTTCTCGATCGCATGGCGCAAGAAATCAAAGAACTGGTTGAGTTAGGCGTCGAAGTTGGATTAGTTATCGGCGGTGGTAACTTATTTAGAGGTCAGGGTTTAGCTAAAGCTGGCATGAACAGAGTTGTGGGTGACCACATGGGTATGTTAGCCACTGTAATGAACGGTTTAGCTATGCGAGATGCTTTACATCGCGCTTACGTGAACGCACGTTTAATGTCTGCAATTCCTTTAAATGGAGTCTGCGACCCCTACAATTGGACCGATGCCATTAGTTTATTAAAGTCTGGTAAAGTAGTAATATTCGCTGCCGGTACTGGGAATCCATTTTTTACTACAGATTCAGCCGCTTGTTTACGCGGTATAGAAATCGAAGCTGATGCGGTATTTAAGGCAACCAAAGTCGACGGCGTTTATGATTCTGATCCGGTGAGCAATCCTGATGCAGTATTGTTAGAGACCTTGAGTTATCAAGAAGTACTAGAAAAAGAATTAAAAGTAATGGATTTATCTGCGTTTACGTTAGCAAGAGATCACAATATGCCTATTCGGGTGTTTAACATGAATCAACCCGGATGTTTGAAGCGTGTTGTTCTTGGTGACGCCGAAGGCACACTAATATGTCATCCTGAAGAAAAATAAAATAGGGTATAAAATGATTGATGAAATTGAATTAGATGCAAGCGATCGAATGGAAAAGAGTATTGCTGCATTAAAAGGACAGTTTAGTAAAATTAGAACAGGAAGAGCTCACCCTAGTTTGCTTGATACCATAATGGTGAATTATTATGGGGCAGATACGCCGCTAAAACAATTAGCAAATATAGTGGCTGAAGATTCCAGAACCCTAGCGCTTTCAGTTTTTGATAAAAGTTCAATTCAAGCGGTCGAAAAGGCCATAATGCAATCTGACTTGGGATTAAATCCAATGTCAGCAGGTTCCACCATTCGCATTCCTATGCCTCCGTTAACTGAAGAGCGTCGTAAAGACTTGATTAAAGTGGTAAGAGCTGAGGCTGAACAAGGTCGAATTGCGATTCGTAACGTTCGCAGAGACGCTAATAGCGATATCAAAGAATTGCTAAAAGAAAAAGAAATCAGTGAAGATGAAAGTCGCGCTGGTGAAGAAAATATCCAAACAATCACCAATCAATTTATCAAAAAAGTAGATGAGTTACTTGCTGATAAAGAAAAAGAATTGATGGAAGTGTAACGTCAGTCTTATGAGTAATAATAGGACTGAAAAAATGTCTAATGAGGCGGCGACTATACTAAAAGCGCCGCGTCATGTGGGCATCATCATGGATGGAAATGGTCGTTGGGCGCAGGTGAGAGGTAAACGCCGCACTTTTGGACACAAGGCTGGTGTAGAAGCAGTGCGCGCCTCAGTACGGTATGCAAGAGCGACTGATATTGAATCTTTAACATTATTTGCATTTTCCAGTGAAAACTGGAAACGTCCAGAAGAAGAAGTCGGTGTGCTCATGGACTTATTCGGATTAGTGTTAAAGAGTGAAGTGAAACGCCTGCATAAAAACGACATACGACTCAAAGTGATTGGTGACTTATCTGCGTTTTCAGATAAGCTTCAGAGTAAAATTCGTCAGGCTGAAGAACTCACAGAAAAAAATGCCTCGCTAACCTTAAATATAGCAGCAAACTATGGTGGACGATGGGACATTGTAAATGCAGCTAGGCAGATTTCTGAGCAAGTGAAAAATAGCCAGATCGATATTCAGAATATTGACGAAGACGTATTTTCTACATTTTTAAGTACCCAAGGTTTACCTGAATTAGATTTATTGATCAGAACAGGCGGAGACCATCGCATCAGCAACTTCTTATTGTGGCAATGTGCTTACGCAGAATTTTATTTTACGGATACGCTTTGGCCCGATTTTAATGAAGATGCTTTTAGAGCCGCAGTTGAAGACTTTTCTTCAAGACAACGTCGATTTGGTCTCACAGGTGAGCAAATTATGACAGAAGACCCTGAGCGAAAATAATGTTAAAGCAGCGTGTGATTACAGCCTTGGTACTGGCGCCTTTAGCGTTATTTGCCATTCTATTTTTATCCATTGAGCATTTTAAAATAGCGGTGGCAGCTGTTGTTTGTTTGGGCGCCTACGAGTGGGCCAATATGTCTGGCATTACCATTCGCATATTCAAAGGCTGGTTTATGCTGTTTATTGGTTGCCTTTGTGGTCTACTGATTTACTTCATAGATGCAGAATCTATTTGGGTTCAAGGACAATTAACACCTGTTTTTACTAGCATTTTAACTATTGCAGTGATTTGGTGGGCACTTAGTCTATTTATGATAATTGCCTATCCTAAATACAGTCAGTTCTGGAAAAACAGTATTCCAATTCGTGCTGCATTTGGGGTGCTCACTTTGATTCCTACTTGGGTCGCTATCGTAAGTCTGCGCACCAGTTTGTATGACGTTGATCCCTTTTATGGCGCTTCTCTTTTATTCTATGTATTGGGTATAGTGTGGGCTGCGGATATCGGGGCATTTTTCGTTGGCGTAAAATTTGGTAAGCATAAACTGCGTCCGAATGTATCTCCAGGGAAAACCCTTGAAGGACTATTAGGTGGCGTAATGGCATCTTTAGCCATCATCGCGTTTGCTGCAATGCATTATCAAGTAGACCCTTCGATTATATGGCTTCATGTCGTGATAGGCGGAATTACAGTTGGCGTATCAGCTTTAGGTGATTTGAATGAGTCTATGTTTAAGCGCTGCGCAGGCATAAAAGACAGTGGTAAATTGTTACCCGGTCATGGTGGGGTTATGGATCGCATTGATAGCTTAACTGCAGCATTCCCTGTTTTTGCCTTTTGTTACGTGGTTTGGATGGCGTAACTTTTTATGCTTAATGTTGATACTATAGTGGTTGCTAGGAAGTAATGATGTCCGCTATTAAAAACGTCACTGTGTTAGGTGCTACAGGCTCTATTGGCTTGAATACTTTAGATGTTATTCAGCGCAATCAGGCTGCATTTAAAGTGTTTGCCGTATCAGGTCATTCACAGCTTCAAAAGCTATTAGAAATTACCCTATCGTTTTCACCTAAATATGTAGTGGTAACAACATCCGAAAAAGCAAACCAGCTTGCAGATTTATTCAGCCAAGCCAACATCAAAGAAACTCAAATTTTATTTGGTGAACAGGCGCTTTGTGATATTTCTTCGGATTCTGACGTCGATATTGTTATGTCTGCCATTGTAGGAGCGGCAGGACTAGTACCAACCATGGCGGCAATTAAGGCTGGAAAACAAGTTTTGTTGGCGAACAAAGAATCGCTAGTGATGTCGGGTGAGTTGTTTATTCAAGCGGTAGAACAACATCAAGCAACTTTGATTCCAGTAGATAGCGAACATAATGCTATTTTTCAATGTCTGCCAAAAGACTATCAATATGGCAATCCTCAATCATCAGGTATTTCCCATTTATTGTTAACAGCCTCAGGTGGCCCTTTTCGAGAGCTCCCGTTAAATGAACTTCACAAGGTAACACCGGATCAAGCTTGCAATCATCCCAATTGGGATATGGGCAGAAAAATATCCGTTGACTCAGCTTCTATGATGAACAAAGGACTTGAGTTTATTGAAGCGAAATGGCTTTTCGGTATTGCCGAAGATAACATCAAGGTGGTGATTCATCCTCAAAGTACCATACATTCCATGGTGCAATATGTTGATGGCAGTGTGCTTGCACAAATGGGGAACCCAGATATGAGAACGCCTATTGCTCATGCTTTGGCTTTTCCTGAGCGGATAGTATCTGGCGTAAAAGCGTTGGACTTTTTTAGTTTACAGGATTTTTCGTTTCAAGCGCCTTGTGAATCTAGATTTCCCAACCTTTACTTGGCTATGCATGCTTGTAAGTTAGGTCAATCTGCCACAACTGCGCTTAATGCTGGTAATGAAGTGGCCGTAGACGCATTTTTAAATGAACGAATTGGTTTTATGGACATCTATAATGTAAATGACAAGGTGGTAAATAAGTTTGACTCGGTTGCATTAGCGTCAATAGAAGATATTATTGCCCACGATAAAGAATGTCGTAACTATGCAAATGATCTAGTGAGGAAGCTTTCGCTCTAATGTCTATTATCCAGAATATTTTCTTTTTCATATTAGCTCTCAGTATTTTGGTAGCTGTCCATGAATGGGGGCATTATTACGTTGCAAAATTGTGCAAGGTGAAAATCATTCGTTATTCCATCGGTTTTGGTAAGCCCTTGTATAAGCGCATAACCTCTAGCGGAATGGAGTTCGTGATTGCCGCAATTCCATTAGGCGGTTACGTGCGAATGTTAGACGGAAGGGTAGATGAACTCGAAGAGCAAGATAAGGCTGTCGCATTTAATTTTAAACCTGTTTGGCAGAGGTTCGCCATAGTAGCGGCAGGTCCAATAGTGAACTTTATTTTCGCAATATTTGCCGCCATGGTAATTGGTCTGATTGGTTACCAAGCTCAGAAACCTGTGGTCGCCGAAGTCGCTCAAGGTTCTTATTTTTACAATGCTGGCGTTCAACCTCTAGATGAAATAGTCCAAATTGGAGACACCCAAACGCAAACTTGGCGCAGTGTTAGTATGCAAATGGTGACCTTTAGTGGGGAAGATGTTATGCCCATTAAAGTAAAAGATGATAATGGCGTAGAAAGAGATTTAACTGTTGCCATAAATGGCTGGAAAATTGATCCTGATGGTCAGAACATTTTTGATGCGTTTGGTATTACCGCATATCGACCACAGACTTCTACAACCCTATATCAAGTGCAAGAAAACAGTCCTGCTGGTGTTGCTGGTCTTAAAGCGGGTGATAAAATTATCGCAATCGATGGAACTAGTTTAGAAAACTGGAGCCAAATAGTCGGTTTGATTGAGCCAAGATTAAATCAAAATGGCGTTATACAGGTTGAAAGGGATAATCGCACCTTAGAATTTGATATCAAATTCGCGGAGCATCCAGATTTTCCCGGAAGAGGATATTTAGGTGTTATTCCTTACTCTGAACCCTGGCCAGAAAAATATGTACACACCGTGGAATACGGCTTTTGGGGTGCATTCAAATATGGCGTAGAGGAAACGGGAAGATTAGTTTCAGTTACTTTTACAATGCTGGGCAAGTTATTTACTGGTGATTTATCAGTAAAGAGTTTGAGCGGACCTATTTCGATTGCTGAAGGTGCAGGTACCAGTGCTAGTTATGGGTTAACGGAATTTTTAACATTTTTAGCGCTAATTAGTGTAAATCTTGGTATCATCAACCTTTTGCCGCTTCCCGTATTGGACGGTGGTCATTTAATGTACTTTATTGTCGAATGGATAACTGGAAAGCCTGTGTCAGAGGCGGTTCAGGAATTAGGATTTAGAATAGGGAGTGTCGTGTTATTCGCAGTGATGGCGACCGCAATATTCAACGATATCCTGAGATACATATAACGAAAATAATAGCTGACACAAGATATTGGATTTTTGATAGTAAATGAAGTGTAATAAACTTATTCTTGCTGCATTACTTGCCGCTTCATCATCGTCATTTGCGCAATCGCGTTATGATTTTGTTGTAGAAGATATTCGTGTTGAAGGTCTTCAACGTGTTGCTTTGGGCGCAGCCTTAACATATCTCCCAGTGCAAAGAGGAGATACACTCAATCAATTTCGTATAACGCAATTAATTCGCTCGCTATATTCATCGACTCACTTTGAAAGAGTTGAGGTGTTTCGCGATGGAAACACCCTAATAATTGAGGTTGAAGAGCGTCCTACAATTGCCAGTATTGCCTTTGATGGTAACGACGATATAAAGGATGAACAGTTACAGGAAAGTTTGGATAACTCCAATATTCGTGTAGGTGAGCCTTTAGACCGCACGGTAATTACTTCGATAGAAAACGGATTAAAAGACTTTTTCTATAGTATTGGTAAATACAACGCTGATGTTGAAGCCATAGTGACACCGCTTCCTAGAAACCGAGTAGATCTTAAACTCTTATTTGAAGAGGGTGACGCAGCAAAAATTAAACAAATTAATGTGGTTGGAAACGAAGTTTTCGACGACACTGAACTTCTAAAACAGATTGAACTGCAGTTTGACACACCATGGTGGGACTTTATGTCCGAAACTCGGTATCAGCAACAGACCTTATCTGGTGATATGGAAACTATTACCAGTTATTACAAAGACCAAGGTTATTTGCAGTTTGCGATCACCTCTACTCAGGTTTCAATGTCACCTGAAAAAGATGGTATCTACATCACTTTGAACGTTTCTGAAGGTGAGACTTACACAATTTCAGACATAGAGTTATCAGGTGATTTATTAGGTTTTGAAAACTTTCTTTCACAAGTGATACCTATACGCTCTGGCACTTTATACAATCAGTCAGATGTTACTTATGCAGAAGAGTTTGTTGCTAACTATCTTGGACGCTTCGGTTACGCTTATCCAACAGTGACAACTATTCCTGAAATTAACGAGGAAGATAAGACGGTAAAGCTAACTTTATCGGTTGATCCTGGTAAACGCATCTACGTTCGTCGAATTAACTTTAAAGGTAATTCAGTCACCTCTGATGCGGTATTGCGTCAGAACACAGTTCAGCTTGAAGGTACGTATTTATCTGACCAATTGTTAGAAACTTCAAAAGCACAACTGTCTCGTTTAACTTACATGGAAGAAGTTGAGTACGAAACCCATAGGTTGCCGACGGAAGACGATAAAGTCGATGTTGACTTTACTGTAAAAGAGCAGCCATCCGGTTCCTTTACTGCTGGTATAGGTTATGGTGATGCTACCAAATTAAGCTTACAAGCCGGTATTCAACAAGATAACTTCTTAGGTACGGGTAAAAGAGTAGGGATTAACTTGTCTACGGTTTCATACCAGAAAACTGCCCAGCTAACCTATTTAGATCCTTATTTCACCATTGATGGCATCAGCCTAGGTGGCTCAATTGCTTACAGTGAATTTGATGGAAGCGATTTTAATACGGTTAGATATAACACCAAGCGTTGGTCTTTAGGTGGCAACATTGGTTATCCGATTAATGAAGTTAATCGCATCAGTTTTGGATTGACCTATTCAGATGTTGAATTAACGTCTGATAACACAAGTTTTGAACAAACTAGACAGTTCTATCAGCAATTTGAAGATCCCAACGATCCTGAAGCACCAATTGAATACGATAGTTTCTTAGCCTCTGCTACTTGGACCAGAAATACGCTTAACCGAGGTTTGTTCCCGACAGCAGGTTCTTCTCAAAGGGCTTCATTTAGTATTACTACGCCAAATTCTGATGTGAATTATTTTAAATTTGTTGCTGATACCAAGTGGTACTTCCCACTTACCCGAAATCAGAGATGGTCGGTATTAGCACGTGCTCGATTGGGTTATGGTAATGGTTATGGTGAAAAGGACGGTATAGAACAAATATTGCCGTTCACTGAGAACTTTACCGCTGGTGGTTCAGACACCTTACGTGGTTTCGAAAACAACACCGTTGGTCCGCGTGGTGTATATCGCCGCCGAAATGTCATCGGTACTACTCCAAATGGAACGCCTATTATTGGTGATCCTAGTTTAGATACCTTGCAATTATCCCGACGCAGTTTAGGTGGTAACGCAATGGCAATAGGTGGAGTGGAGTTAATTGTTCCTACACCTTTTGTTGAAGCAGAATTTGATAATTCAGTCAGAACCAGTATTTTCTTCGATATTGGTAACGTTTGGGACACTGAGTTCAATTACGACGAATATCGGAATTTGAATGTTGATCTTGCCGGCGAAAGTGAAAATGCTTTCGCTGATTATAGTGACTGGAAATATTATCGTAGTTCAGCGGGTATATCAGTGCAGTGGATTTCGCCAATGGGACCCATGGTCTTCAGTTTCTCTAATGCATTAAAAGAAAGACCCGGCGATGACGCAAAATTCTTTACTTTCAACATTGGATCGACCTTCTAGAAAGGGTATAATCCAGTACGTTTTACGTTAACATTTATAACAATAACAAACCCGAGGAGTGTTATTTTGAAAATTTTGAAAAAAGGGCTGGCTGTAGTTTTATTAGCAGGCTTTAGTATGATGTCTATGGCTGCCAATGCAGCGGATAAAATCGGGGTGGTTGATGTACAAATGATTCTTCAATCTCTACCGCAAATTGCCACCATTGAACAGAACATCAATGAAGAGTTTAGAGATCAACGTCAAGAAATCCAAAAACTTCAGTCTGATGGTAACTTCATGGTACAAAAACTTCAGCGTGAGTCTGCTACTATGAGTGAAGAAGAAAAGGTTAAATTACAAGAGCAAATTCAGGCGCTTAGCCAAGATTTGCAAGCTAAAGCTCAGCCGTTACAGCAAAACATCCAACGTCGCACAAACGAAGAACGCCAAAAGTTATTTGGTTTAATCCAACAGGCGATTGATGGCATTGCAGCTAAAGAAGGCTATGACCTTGTCTTAAACAGAACTGCAGTCCCTTATGTAAAACAAGAATTTGATATCTCTCAAAAAGTTCTTGATCAGGTAAGTAAAGCTAACTAATCTGAAAAAATCAGGCCAACGTCCGTTGGTCTGATTTGTTTTTTCCCTTTCAGGCCTTATCTTATGCGCCTCAACGTTCTTTTGAACACAATTAAAGCCAAATAATTAGGAGATATACTTGGCAAATTCTCTCAATATTATAGAAATCAAAGAAATTATGGAGTTGTTACCTCACAGATATCCATTTCTATTGATTGATCGGGTGACAGATTACACTCTTGGCGAATCTATTACTGCGTATAAGAATATTTCAATTAATGAACAGATTTTTAATGGCCACTTTCCAGACCATCCAATCTTTCCAGGCGTTTTGATTCTAGAAGCTTTGGCTCAAGCAGCCGGTGTTTTAGGATTTAAAACGGTTGGTAGAAGCGATAAGTTATATCTTTACGCAGGTATTGATAAAGCTCGCTTTAAGCAACCAGTAGTGCCAGGCGACCGAATGGATATGAAGGTCACTCTGATTAAGGAAAAACGTGGTATTTGGAAATTCGCTGGTGTTGCAAGTGTAGATGGCAAGGAAGTATGTAGCGCCGAATTTATGTGTGCAATGCGAGACTTTTAACATGATTCATCCATCATCTGTTATTTCCCCTTCAGCAAAAATTGCTGAAGACGTCAGTATAGGTCCCTTTTGCTACATTGGTGATAATGTAGAAATTGAACAAGGTTGTGTTCTCCGCAGCCACGTAGTGGTAAAAGGTCACACAAAAATTGGTAAGCGAAATGAATTTTTCCAATTTTGTTCCATTGGTGAAGATTGCCAAGACAAGAAATATGCAGGTGAACAAACCTACTTAGAAATAGGTGATGATAATGTGTTTAGAGAGTCTTGTACCATTCATCGTGGTACGGTCCAAGACAACAGTATTACTAAAATAGGTTCGCGTAATTTATTTATGGTAAATGCCCATTTGGCCCATGATTGTATTATCGGTAGTGATAATATTTTGGCTAACAACGTGGCTGTAGCCGGTCATGTGCATATGGGAGACTTTGTTATTCTGGGTGGCATGACAGCTGTTCATCAATTTTGCCATCTAGGATCTCATGCTTTTACTGGTGGTGGCTCTATTGTACTGCGCGATATTGCTCCCTATGTGATGTATTCGGGCGTTAAACAAATGCCTCAAGGGATAAATTCTGAAGGTCTCAAGCGAAGAGGGTTTTCAGCAGAACAAATACTGAATATCAAACGCGCTTATAAAATTATCTACAGACAAGGTAATACGGTTGAAGAAGCGCTAACTAAGCTAGATGAATTAACCCAAGAAAATGCAGAACTTGCTATTTTAACCGACTTTTTACGCTCCAATAACCGCGGTCTAGCGCGCTAAAGGCAAATAAACTATGGCTAAGCCTTTGCATATTGGCGTTATTGCCGGAGAAGCGTCAGGTGACGTTCTTGCAGCAGGTCTTATTCGTGAGTTAAAACAGCTTTACCCAGATGCTGTCATTGACGGGATCGGCGGTCAGCATATGATAGCTGCCGGATTAAAAAGTCATGAAGATATAAACGCTCTTTCGGTAATGGGTTTGGTCGAGGTAGTAAAACATCTACCAAGCCTTTTAGGTATTCGCAAAAGAATTCTTCAGCACTTTCTATCTAATCCACCAGATGTTTTTATTGGCGTAGATGCCCCAGACTTTAATTTGCCTGTTGAAGCAAAGTTAAAGCAAGCCGGTATTAAGACCGTGCATTACGTTAGCCCTACTGTTTGGGCTTGGCGAGAAAAGCGAATTCATAAAATTGCTAAAGCAACTAATTTGGTGCTGGGTATTTTTCCTTTTGAAAAAACGACCTATGATAAATATGGCTATCATTATCAATATGTTGGACACACATTGGCTGATGAGATACCTATTAAAGTTGATCAAGAAGCTGTGCGGAAGAAGCTAGCTATAGAGACTAATAAACAGGTATTAGCTTTGTTGCCAGGTTCTAGAGCAAAAGAAATTGAAAATCTGTTAGATGTTTTTCTCGACACTGCGCAACTTTACAATAAGCACCAAGAAATTCTAGTGATTATCCCTGCTGCAAACCAAGCGAGAAAGCAACAGATTGAAACAGCTTTAAAGCAAAAAGCGCTTTCTATAGAAGTTCAAGTTACACAGGCCGCGGCCCGAGATGTAATGATGGCGTCTGACCTAATTTTACTAGCATCTGGCACAGCGAGTCTGGAAGCAATGTTATGTAAACGCCCTATGGTTGTGGCGTATAAGATGTCATATATCACCTACAAAATGATGGAACGTTTATATATTCCCAAATATTTCGCCTTGCCGAATATTTTAGCCAATGAGCTATTGGTGCCGGAATTTTTGCAACAAGATGTCAATCCTGAAAATCTTTGTAAGCACCTAATTTTGCAATCACAAAATGCCCAAGAGGGGCTAATTGAAAAATTTGAGCAAATACATCGCCAATTAAAGTGCGATGCAGACAAGCAAGCGGCATTAGCTATCAAAGATTTAATGGAGTCCGAATAAGATGTTAGTTGCTGGCGTGGACGAGGTTGGTCGGGGACCTCTTGTAGGAGATGTAGTAGCTGCTGCTGTCATCTTAGATCCAAGTCAGCCCATTGAAGGCTTGCGTGATTCAAAAAAACTATCTGAGAAAAAGCGTAATATCTTAGATCAAGAAATCCGCCAAAAGGCACTGGCTTGGGCTATTGGTAGAGCTTCGCCAATAGAAATAGATAAAATCAATATATTGCATGCCTCAATGTTAGCCATGCAAAGAGCTGTTGATGCCTTGAGCATTTCACCTGAGCATATTTTAGTAGATGGGAATCGTTTGCCAGTGTGGGGATATTCAGCACAAGCAATCGTCAAAGGGGACGATAAGCATCCTGAAATTGCTGCGGCCTCGATAATCGCTAAGGTCGCCAGGGATCATGATATGATGTTGTTGGATCAAGCTTTCCCCAATTATGACTTCGCCAAGCATAAAGGTTATCCTACCAAGGTGCATTTGGCTAAATTAGCCGAATATGGGCCTCTTGACATACATCGAAAATCATTTAAACCTGTACAACAGCTTATTACCAAAAAAGGTTAACCGGAGATTTAAACAAGGTGCATACAGATTTTGTTCATTTGCGAGTCCACAGTGACTTTTCCATGATTGATGGCTTGAATAAGGTAAACCCTATTCTGGATAAAGTGGTCGATCTTAATATGCCTGCAATTGCAGTGACTGATCAAATGAATATGTGTGGTCTGGTAAGATTTTATTCTGGCGCTATGTCTCGAGGCATAAAGCCCATAGTTGGATGTGACGTTAACTTTTTAAGTCAACACATTGAAGATCAAATTGGTTGTATGACCCTATTGGCGATGAATCAGCAAGGGTATAAAAACATTACTTGTTTGATTTCTGACGCCTATTTACAAGGCCATATTCAACATAAAGTGGTAGCCCAGACCCAATGGCTTCAAAAATACTCCGACGGTGTTATTTTACTTTCAGGTGGCCAAGACAGTGATTTAGGCATGCTGCTTAGTAAAGAAAAGTACCAACAAGCCAAAGAAGTTGCTGAATATTATCTTTCCATTTTTGGGGATCGGTTTTATTTGGAACTTTGCAGAGTAGGTAAGCCAGAAGAAAATATCTATATTGAACAGGCGGTAAAGTTAGCAGAGGAACTAGGAATCCCTGTAGTAGCAACTAACAATGTACGATTTATGAAATCGGCAGATTTTGAAGCTCACGAAATTCGTGTATGTATTGCTGAGGGATATACCCTAGAAGACAACCGCAGACCAAAAAATTACACGCAATATCAATATTTGCGTAGTGCGCAAGAAATGATTGAGCTGTTTGATGACATTCCGGAGGCCATTGCAAATTCAGTGGAAATAGCTAAGCGCTGTAGTGTGGAATTAACCTTAGGCAAATATTTCTTGCCAAATTTCCCTACCGGCGATCTTTCTACTGAAGAGTTTTTAGTGAAAGTGTCTGAAGAGGGATTAGAACGTCGACTGCTTACCTTATTTCCCGACGAACAAGAAAGGCAAGTAAAACGCGTTGAATATGACGAGCGTTTAAGGATTGAGTTAGACGTAATCAATCAAATGGGTTTCCCTGGATATTTCTTGATCGTAATGGAATTTATTCAATGGAGTAAAGATAACAATATTCCCGTTGGTCCTGGACGTGGTTCAGGTGCAGGTTCCTTGGTTGCTTATGCATTAGATATTACCGATTTGGACCCATTAGAGTTTGATTTGCTATTTGAGCGATTCTTGAATCCCGAACGTGTTTCAATGCCTGATTTTGATATCGATTTTTGTATGGATCGACGAGACGAAGTTATCGATCATGTGGCAGAAATGTACGGACGAGATGCGGTATCCCAGATAATTACCTTTGGTACTATGGCGGCGAAAGCCGTAATTCGTGATGTCGGCAGGGTACTGGGGCATCCTTATGGTTTTGTCGATCGCATTTCAAAACTAGTGCCAGGGGATCCTGGTATGACGCTGAAAAAAGCCTTTGAAGTCGAACCTAGATTAAACGAAGCCTATTCGTCTGATGATGAAGTTAAAGAACTCATCGATATGGCGCGAATTCTTGAAGGTGTCACAAGAAATGCGGGTAAACACGCCGGTGGTGTTGTTATTTCACCTACAACCATTACAGATTTCTCTCCGCTTTATTGTGATGATACGGGGGCAAATCCTGTTACCCAATACGACAAAAATGATGTAGAAACTGCTGGATTGGTTAAATTTGACTTCTTGGGACTGCGAACCCTGACCATTATTCAATGGGCTATCGACATGATCAAAGAAGTGCAAAACAAAGATGTCGATATTACTCAAATCCCATTAAACGATCCTAAATCGTTTAAATACCTTCAAAATGCTGAAACTACGGCGGTGTTTCAGCTGGAATCACGCGGAATGAAAGATCTGATAAAACGTCTTTCTCCGGACTGTTTTGAAGATATTATCGCCTTGGTGGCACTATTTAGACCCGGACCTTTGCAATCGGGCATGGTTGATAACTTTATTGATAGAAAGCATGGAAGAGAAGATATTTCATATCCAGATGCCACCTATCAGCATGAATGCTTAAAAGAGATCCTGCAACCGACTTACGGGATTATTTTATATCAAGAACAAGTTATGCAAATTGCGCAAGAAATGTCGGGGTATTCCCTCGGCGGAGCGGATTTGTTGCGACGCGCCATGGGTAAGAAAAAACCTGAAGAAATGGCAAAACAACGCTCTACCTTTGAAGAAGGTGCAAAAAATAACAACATTGATCCAGAATTGGCAATGAAGATTTTTGACTTGGTAGAGAAGTTTGCTGGATATGGATTTAACAAATCTCACTCGGCAGCCTATGCATTAGTTTCGTATCAAACGTTGTGGTTAAAAGTCCATTATCCTGCTGAATTTATGGCCGCTGTATTATCAGCAGATATGGATAATACAGACAAAGTAGTGACCCTCATCGATGAATGTAATCGCATGGGCTTAGAGGTGCTACCTCCAGATTTGAATTCAGGGCAATATAAATTCTCGGTCAATCAAGATGGTCAAATTGTGTATGGCATTGGGGCCATCAAAGGCGTAGGAGAAGGCCCTGTTGAAGCTATTATTGAAGCCCGACAAAGTCAAGGTGAGTTTACCGACCTGTTTGATTTTTGTGCTAAAGTAAATTTGAAAAAAATAAACAAACGCGTTATCGAAAAGCTGATCTTAGCAGGATCTATGGATAAATTTGGTGGTTCACATAGAGCCTCTCTAATGGCTACGCTAAAAGATGCATTAGACATGGCTGTGCAAACGGCAAACGCGGCTTTATCAGGTCAGGGCGACTTGTTTGGTACAGAAATGACCTGTGAAAAAGAAGTCGCCAATGCGTTTAAGAAAGTGCCTAAATGGTCAGACAAGGTATGGCTAGACGGTGAAAAAGAAACCCTTGGACTTTATTTAACGGGTCATCCAATTAATCAATACATAAAAGAAATACAAAATTACACAGATTGCAAATTAGTCGATGTAAAGCCTACGTCCAAAGATAACCCAATAAGTGTGGTTGGTTTGGTGCTTGGCGTTCGAGTAATGATGAACAAAAAAGGTCGGCGTTGGGCCTTGGTGACATTGGATGATAAAAGTGCACGCTTTGAAGTTAGGTTTTTTCCAGATCTGTATGAGCAATACGAAGATTTGCTAGTAAGTGACAATTTACTCTGGGTTCGTGGACAGGTCAGCTTTGATCAGTACTCAGGGAGCAATACAATGTCGGCCACGGAAGTTATGACGTTAGCGGATGCCAGAACGCGCTATACTTCACATTTAGCCATTTCGTTAACGTCTTCGTCCTGTAGTTTGTCGTCAGTGGCAAAAATTCAGGATATACTACACAATTATAAGGGTGGCAGTTGCCCCTTACATCTGTACATTGAACATCCAGATGTAGCGGTTGGATTAGCTGCAGCCAATAATTGGTATATTAGACCAGATGATGAATTGTTAACCAGTCTGCGCTATGAATTAGGCGAAGACAACGTAAGGTTAGTTTTTCAATAAATAATAATGATATAAATTGGGATAAGAAATGGGTCTACACTTTTTAGATTTTGAGCAACCCATAGCTGAATTAGAAGCTAAAATTGAAGAACTTCGCCTCGTCAATCAAGGCGGTGAGTTCGATGTTGGTATAGAAGAAGAAATTACCAAACTACGTGAGAAAAGCGGTGAACTAACACGGAAAATATTTTCTAATTTAGGTGCATGGCAAATTTCTCAAGTTGCGCGTCATCCTATGCGACCGTACACGCATGACTATATCAAGCACATGTTACAAGAATTTGACGAACTCGCGGGTGACAGAGCTTTTGCTGATGATAAAGCCATAGTAGGTGGTTTAGCGCGGTTAGATGGCATTCCGGTGATGGTAATTGGGCATCAAAAAGGCCGAGATACCCAAGAAAAAATTAAACGTAATTTTGGTATGCCTAAACCTGAAGGCTATCGTAAAGCTCTGCGCTTAATGCGCATGGCAGAAAGATTTAATTTGCCGATTATTACCTTCATTGACACTCCAGGTGCATATCCTGGTGTTGGCGCTGAAGAGCGCGGTCAAAGTGAAGCTATTGCTACCAACTTAAAAGTCATGGCTGAATTGAAGGTTCCCATTATCTGTACTGTTATTGGTGAAGGTGGCTCTGGTGGTGCCTTGGCAATTGGAGTGGGTGACAGAGTGAACATGTTGCAATATTCAACTTATTCGGTTATCTCACCTGAAGGCTGTGCGTCGATACTGTGGAAAAGTGCTGAAAAAGCGCCTGTCGCGGCCGAAGCTATGGGGGTTACCGCGCCACAGATTAAAGAGTTAGGCTTAATTAATACTATTGTGGATGAACCTCTAGGAGGAGCACACCGTGACCATGCGGCTATGGCTGCGAATTTAAAAGCCACAATAAAACAACAGTTGGCGCAACTATCTTCGTTGAGCACTGATGCCCTGATGCAAGAAAGATATGAACGCTTAATGTCGTTCGGATATTGTTAACATTGCCCCTTGTTAGACATTCAATCGCATTTTGACGAAGTCCTATCAAAATATAGCAACAATCAAGAGGATTTGGTTGTTGCTTATAGTGGCGGCGTCGATTCCACTGTCATTTTACATCTAGCGCTTCAGTACGCGCAAAAAGAAAGCAAAACTTTAAAAGCCATTCACATTAATCACCAAATTAGCTCTAATGCTGATGCATGGCAGCAGCACTGTGAGCATCAATGCGAATTACTTGGTATTAAGTGTTATTCAGTTAAAGTCGATGTAGCAAAGGATGCAAAAAAAGGCCTCGAAGCAGCGGCTAGGGATGCTAGATATGAGGCAATTGCTCAAAGATTAGATAATCAAAGTATAGTTCTACTTGGTCAGCATCAAGATGATCAAGGGGAAACATTGCTACTTCAATTGATGCGAGGAGCAGGCCCCAAAGGTTTAAGCTCAATGCCTGAGTACAAGTTGCAAAATAATTTACACTATTTGCGACCTTTGCTAGGGGTTACTCGCGCTCAAATTCTTGATTTTGCGAAAAATGAAAATTTGCAATGGATAGAAGATGAGTCTAACCAAAGTACAAAATTCGACCGCAACTTCTTGCGTCACCAAATAGTGCCAGTTTTACAGCAACGCTGGCCAGAGGCTAATAAAGTACTCGCAAAAAGTGCGTTAAGGTGTGCAGACGAATCTCAAGTATTACAAGAATACATGGCCTTATTGGCGAATGACATTTTAGGCGAGGATAAATCTATTTTTGTAGATAAGTTCGCGTTACTGTCAGATGTGACCAAAACAGCATTTGTTCGCTATTGGTGTGAATTATTGAATCTACCCTTGCCGAATGCGACCCAGCTAGATCAAATTGTTGCTTTTCCTGACGCCAAATCCGATAAGCAGCCTCAGGTCAATTTGGGTGAAAACGTTATTTCGAAATTTAATGACAAGATTTATGTTTATAAGACACCATCGCCACAGCCCCAAAGTCAATTAATTTCCGAATTTCCTTTTACTATCTCCTCAGCCAATGTTCGGTTATCTTTGGCTCAAACGCCAGAATCGGCGAATTTTCACTTGCCAAATAACAGTCAACTACGAGTGGAATATGGCGTTCTCACCGCAACAATAAAACCCTTTTCTAACCGTCCGACAAAAGCGTTAAAAGATTGGTGTAAAGAATGGAATATCCCACCTTGGGAAAGGCAGAATATACCGCTATTAATGCTTGGTGATAAATTATTAGCGGTTATTGCTGAGCAACTTTATGTTGATTGCGCCTATGCAAAACCCCTAATCGATAGTAAAGGGGTGAGCTTAGAGAGAGTTACACCCTAAGCTGCAATAATGTGATTTTTACCAGCTTGTTTCGCTTTGTACAGTGCATTATCTGCGCGTTCAAATATTGTAACCGCAGTATCTGTGGGGATGAATGCGGTAGTACCAACACTGCTTGAAACACCGTATTGACTAAACAATGGATGCTTATTTACAGCGTTTGTAATGCGTTGGGCAATCATTGCATTTGTTTTCGGTGTACTATCGATCATCAAACAACAAAACTCATCTCCACCAAATCGAAACGCGTAATCACTATCGCGCATACAATTTTTAAGTATTTGTGCAAAGACGATAAGCACTTGATCACCTTCTTGATGCCCAAAGCGGTCGTTAACAGATTTAAAATTGTCTAAATCAAAGACTAGTAAGCCGAAAGTGTCATTATTTCGTTTGCAAATACTAATTAGCTTATTCACCGATTCGATATAATTGGTACGATTACCTAACCCCGTTAGTACATCTTTGGTGGCTAATTGGCTAATGCGATAATACTCCAAAGCATGCTTTAAACTCATAGCAAATATACTATGAATTTCGGATAGAAGTTTGCGCTGAACGGGCGTTAAAACTTTGCTAAACGAATAAGCTAATTGTGCATGCTGAGGAGTACCAAAAGGTTGACCATAATAAATTGATATTTTCATAATACGTGCTCTAACCTTAGCGTTTCCGGTTCTAAGAACCTGATCAGCAAAAGTCAGTTTAAGCGACGTACAGGGTAATTTTTCTGCTAAAATGAGAAAATAATCGTTGGTAAGTTCTTCTAGGTCAATAGAAGACAACATAGCGCGCATAATATTGGCCGACTCAGCCATGGTAAGCACTGTTAAGTCACTTTCATCAGTAAAAAGTGATGCGTTTTGCGTTGTTTCCTGAGACATTAGTCCGATTTCCATAGTCTACCTCGATTATTACTGCCAAAAAATCGACGATTTTGGTAATTACTCACGTTTTACTTTAGTATTCAATCATTAACGCAAGGTTAATAAACTGAATGCTTCGTCGTTAAATCGAACTTTGCATTATTCATGCCTATTTTTAAAATGGATGACCAACCAATATGACGCATAGCTTTTTAAGCATCCTTTCATTAATGGTTATATCGGTAGCCTTTATTTGGCTGTTTAAACGTGCTCACCTCCCGCCAATTCTGGCCTACCTAGTCGCTGGGGTAGTCGTCGGCCCCGAGTTGTTAGACCTTTTTGCAGAATCAGAATCCATGCATTTGGCGGCCGAAGTCGGCATTGTTTTGTTGCTTTTTACCCTGGGTTTGGAGTTTTCTCTGGCCAAATTAATGGCGATGAGGCGGCTGGTTTTTGGCGTAGGCGGCGGGCAGATGTTTGCCACTACGGCATTATTTGCCATTATCGCCTTGCTTTGGGGGCAAGATCTTTCCACTTCTATTATTCTTGGCGCACTTTTAGGCTTGTCATCCACTGCTATCGTCATTAAAACCATTGATGACAAAGGACGACTTAACACCAGACGTTCTCAAATTGCGATAAGTGTACTGTTATTTCAAGATTTAGCAGTTGTCCCTTTATTGATCATTATTCCCTTGTTGGCGCAGCCTGACGGACAGTCCATCACCACAGCTGTACTTTTGGCGTTACTCAAGGGCGTCATCGCCGTGACCGCCTTATTATCCTTTGGTAAATGGCTATTACCGAGAATTTACAATGAAATTGCTCGTACCCAGACGGAAGAACTTTTTGTACTGACGACCTTAGTAATCACCTTGTTAGCCGCAGGTGCTACTTATGCCTTTGGTCTTTCTATGGCATTAGGTGCTTTCTTAGCAGGTATGATGTTGAGTGAATCCCAATATCGTCATCAACTGGAAGCGGATATTAGACCCTTTAGAGATATTTTGATGGGGCTGTTTTTTATTACGGTTGGCATGCAATTAAAGTTAGATGTTGTGTTCAGCGAATGGTATTGGATTTTGCTCGGCGTTGGCATATTAGTTGTGGCCAAGGCTGCCGTGATTAAATTTATCGGCCAACTTTATCAGATTCAAAGTAGTGATGCCTGGGCGGCTGGATTTAAACTTGCGCAAATAGGTGAGTTTAGTTTTGTGCTTGCCGCCCTTGCGGCTGATAATAATGTTATTTCAACCTACCAATCTAATTTAATCATCAGTGTAGGTTTGGTTAGTATGGCAATTACACCTAGTTTGATCGACAAGAGCGATTGGCTTTCTGAAAAACTGTCCTTTCAAAAATTGCCGAGTGTAAGTCCAGAAAACAGGATACAGGAGCGAAAAATTGATGCCGTAATCCTTGGGTTTGGTCGTGTTGGGCAAACTGTCGCCCGAATGATGAAACTTGAGGGGCTACAATATGTTGTTATAGACAGTGATCCTATTCGCGTCCAGGAAGCCAGAACGGCCGGAGAAGATATCTATTATGGTGATGCCACAAAAAAAGATATATTGAAAAAAGCCATTGGTCGTCATGCGCAGTTATCAATAGTTACTTTTGATAATCATGCAAGAGCCAAAACCCTTATCCATGTATTGCGAGATCTTTTTCCAGATATCAAAATTATTGTACGTACCCGCAAAGATTATCATGCGGATGAGCTATACAAAGAAGGCGCTCTTCAAGTGGTCCCTGAAATTCAAGAAGGTAGCTTAATGCTGATATCTCAGGTCTTGCACTATGCCGGTATTCCGATGTCTCGTATTTTAAAACGCATCCGCAATGAACGACAAAAAGGTTATGTTCATATGCATGGATTTTTTCCTGGAGAGACTACAGAAATCAGTTTCGAAACCCGTGATAAACTGGAATTTATGCATGCTGTGGTGATCACTGAAAATGCCTTTGCAGATGGAAAAACCTTGGATGAATTAGGTTTAAGTAATAAACGCGTTCAGGTGGTTGCCCTTAGAAGAGACTTGCAAGAGGTGGAAAATCCTCCGCTGCATACTAAATTGCGAGCGAAGGATGTATTGGTGATTTCCGGAAAACCCAGAAGGGTTGAACGGATAGAGAAATATATTCTAGGTGGTGGTTAATTAGTAGGTTCGATACTTGGAATGACTGGTTTTTAACGGCGCCAAAAGTAGATAAAAAATCCAAGCAAACCAGAAAACAAATATTGTAAGCAATAACCAAGCGACCTTTTCACCACCAGACGTTCTGTTGGACGCCGCAATTCGAATGATTGGATAAATCCAAATTAAAAAACAAAAAACTGCACCAATTATCATTGCGAGAAATTCCATACTCACTCTCCTTACATTGTTTTTTCTTTATTTATCGAAACTATTAGCGCCGAGGAAATGATTCCCTGCGGCGCGATTTGCCTTGGGAGAGGCTTATAACTTTTCAAATTCCTTGTTCAACTGATACTTTTCATCCGTTACAATCTTTTCAAGGGTTGCAATTCGTTCGCTCATTTCTTCAAGACGTTTTTCAATTTCTTTTGTGTAGTCCTGCAAATCTTTGTGTTCAGCGTTATCTTTTTTACGGTGTTCCTTTGCTTGCACAGTTTTCACTATGTTAACTACCATCAAACAAATTAGTGCAATAATAGCGACAGCGGTCATATTCATGACAATTTCTCCTTGAAAATGTAATACAACAATTTAATCAAGCTGCGAATTAAAGGTCATGTGTAAAAGGTCATAATCGAATTGTTTTATTATGTTTGACCTTACGAATCTTTTGACGCTTCCAATTTACTTGCTCAGTGATAAAGTCAGATATTGCAAGCCGCTTGCCACTATGTAACTACATGATAAATATAGATATATTATTTCCTTCATAAATTGGGGGAAATCTTTAATAGCTACTTTGACTAATATTTGGTTAAATCAACCAATTAAAAGCTGAGTTGATACTTGTATGATAGAACATCAAAATTTTATGCGTTTAGCGTTGGAGCAAGCGAGACTTGCAGAACAAATAAATGAAGTGCCTGTGGGCGCTGTTTTGGTACATGAAGGAAAGGTTATTGGTACTGGCTTTAACCGATCGATTATTGACCACGATCCTTCCGCTCATGCGGAAATTGGCGCAATTCGGGCTGCAGGCAAGCAGCTTAAAAACTACCGTTTTCCAGGTACCACCTTATATGTCACCCTTGAACCTTGCAGCATGTGTGCGGGTTTTTTAGTGCACAGTCGTATTGAGCATTTAGTTTTTGGAGCTGAGGATTTAAAAACGGGTGCATGTGGCAGCATTATGGATCTAAGCCAACATATGCAGCTAAACCATCAATTCAAAGTGACTGGGGGAATATTAAAGGAGGAATGTGGAAGTTTACTATCAGCATTTTTCGCCCGTCGAAGGGCGGAGAAAAAAGCCTTGAAGCGTATAGATTAGCAGGCTTCTTGGAATTCTCCGTCTAATTCAAAAGCGGTAAACTGTTTACGTCTTAATAATACCTTGTTGTGTACTTTCTTCACTAATGCGCGTCTGCGGTTTGTATTTTTAAATGTTCTTGGTTTTCTCATCATAATCTCATTCTGTTTTGTTTGTATCTTGTTATCGGCACATATTTCAATTTGGTTTAACCCGAAAATTTGCCTAGCTAACTCTTTTGAATAGACCGCTTCATTTTAAAAAATCGTTCATTCAGATTTGTGCTAGTGTAAATGTAAGCAATATATGCACCATTTTTATTACAGATATCTTGTGGTTTTATGACAATTTACAAGGGGAAAGTTCAAAATAATTGCACTTAAGTTGTGCATATGTGTATTTTAACTTGAAGATTCAGCAGGATTTTCAGCGACTTCCTGTAAAATTGGTAGCTCAGAGGTATCATCCATAGGAGACTCATCTTCTTCTGTCGGTAAGCTTTCTTGAGATTCTAACCATATTAAACTGTCATAATAACGTCTTATATTTTCAACGTAATTGACCGCCTCATCCCCGCGAGCATAACCGAAACGGGTATGTTTGTAGTATTTTTTTTGCCGTAGTAGCGGCAAATGTTGTTTCACATCGATCCAAAGATCTGGGTTAAAGCCCAGGGCTTCGGTGATTTTTCTAGCATCTTCTAAATGACCTAGACCTACGTTATAAGCAGCCATTGCCATCCATAATCGGTCAGGTTCTTGGATTCTAGCCGGGATTCGTCGCAACAAACTGGCAAAGTACCGCGCCCCTCCGCTTATACTCTGCTCAGCGTCTATTCTGGAGGATACGCCCATGTCCCTCGCGGTTCCCTGAGTTAACATCATCATGCCTCGAACCCCGGTGGGCGAAATTGCTTTGGGGTTCCAATGGCTCTCTTGATACGAAATTGCAGCTAACAAACGCCAATCAAACTCGCCAGCATGGGCTTCAAACATTTCTCTATATTTAGGCAATTTGCTTTGCACAGCACGCATAAAGGCGCGAGTGTCAACAAAGTCGAATGATCGCACGTGGCCAAAATATCGATCTTCCAAAGCTGACAATTTTCCGTCTTTTTGCATGGCGCCGAAATATTCCAACAAAGCGGCTCTTAAGGAGTCATCGGTTTTTTTGTTCAATACCCAACCGATTTGTAAAGTTTCAGTTAGGGAAAATCCTATGCCTAAATTGGGGAAACGGCGACGAGCAATATTTAAAATATTTGAATCAGACACCGTATACTCAAGTTCACCATTGGCGACCATTTCGAGTAATTCTTCTATATCTTTTTCGTTGGTTTCTTGCCAATTAATGTTGGTAGATTGCGTAGCCTTAGATAAGACTTCTCGATAAAGCCCATTTTTCGGGATGGTAATGTCACCCTCTAATTGTTCGATATTTCGAGGCCGGTTTTCACCTTTTTGATAAACCAGTTCAAATATTGTGTTTTGGTAAGAGGGACCAAATTTGTAGGACTCTTTACGCCTTTCTGTCATAGTAACGTTTGCAGCAATTATGTCGATACGGCCAGCGTCTAACTGTTGCTCCAGTTCATCAAAACTGTGAAAGGGATAAACTTCAAGTTTCACACCTATGTATTCTGCAAAACCTTTTGCTAACTCGTACTCAAAGCCTTCAGGAGAAGTGGCACCATTATAATAAGAGGTGCTGCCATACAGACTCCCTACCTTGATGACACCTTCGTCTAAAATTTTACCTAAAGTAGACTCATAGCTATATTTAGCACAGCTCACCAGAACCATTGAACTGGCTAAAATCAGTGCTAAACCGCGTTTTCGTAATGGCATTTTCATCAACGTCACGACAAACAGAATCTCAGTGTTACATAAGTCACTATCAGATATTGTCAAAAAACAAATAAATACGCAATCTTGGCTTATCAATTAAGCTGACTTCCACTATAATTGCCAACCAAAATTTTGCCATGCTTTCTAATGGCTCCCCCTTTTGTGAATGGAAAAAAAACATGCTTGTATTGTTTGGCTCAACCGCACTCTCGCCTTTCGCTAAATCCAAACTTCTGGATCAACTATCACAACAGAATATTCAATTTGAGGATATTGCAGCGCGCTATGTTCATATTGTGGACCTTAGTGATGACCTAAATGATGAAGAAGCTGAAGTGCTTGCGAACCTGTTAACTTATGGTCCAATTTCTAGCCATGAGAAAGAGTTTTCACAGAGTTTTCTGGTGGTTCCTAGAACGGGCACCATTTCACCGTGGTCGAGTAAGGCAACCAATATTGCAAAGAACTGTGGTTTGAGCAAAGTGCGTCGAATTGAAAGGGGCATAATGTATTATTTTGAGTCTAGCTCACAAAATGCAAATAGTGTGCTTGCAGACTTGGTACATGACCGAATGACTCAAGATGTCATTGAAGATATCAATAAAACCTCGGCGTTGTTTGAAGAACATTCACCTAAATCTGTCACTTCGGTAGATATTCTAAATGGTGGCAGAGAAGCTTTAGCCTCAGCAAATATCAAGCTAGGATTAGCCCTAGCAGAAGATGAAATAGATTATTTAGTCGAAAACTTTAAAAAACTAAATCGCAATCCTAACGACATTGAACTCTACATGTTTGCTCAAGCAAACTCAGAGCATTGTCGACACAAAATATTCAATGCTGACTGGACTATTGATGGTGTTGAACAGCCAAAGTCTCTGTTTAAGATGATCAAAAACACTTTTGAGGTAACGCCTGATTTTGTGTTTTCAGCCTATAAAGATAACGCTGCGGTTATGCTTGGATGGGAAGCCGGACGCTTTTTCCCGAATGCGCAAAGCAATATCTATGACTATCATCACGAAGCCATCGATATATTAATGAAAGTTGAAACTCACAACCACCCTACGGCAATTTCCCCATTTCCTGGTGCTGCTACAGGTTCCGGAGGTGAAATTCGTGACGAAGGGGCAACTGGAATAGGTTCAAAACCCAAAGCCGGATTAGTTGGATTTAGCGTTTCTAATCTTAAATTGCCCAATCAGCAACATCCTTGGGAAAAAGATTATGGAAAACCCGATCGAATAGTCAGTGCGTTAGACATTATGATTGATGGGCCTTTGGGGGGCGCTGCTTTTAACAACGAATTTGGTCGACCTAATATTCTTGGATATTTTCGAACCTACGAACAGCAAGTAGATAGTTTTAATGGTGTTGAAGTACGTGGCTACCACAAGCCTATTATGCTTGCTGGTGGGTTGGGTAATATTCGCCGGGAGCATATTGAAAAAGGGACCATTACCGAGGGCGCAAATCTAATTGCGCTTGGTGGCCCAGCAATGAATATAGGTTTAGGTGGCGGTGCGGCGTCTTCGGTCACTTCAGGCCAAGGTAACCAAGACCTTGATTTTGCGTCAGTGCAACGAGATAACCCAGAGATGGAAAGACGTTGCCAAGAAGTTATCGACAAATGTTGGCAATTGGGCGAACAAAATCCCATACAATTTATTCACGATGTAGGTGCAGGTGGTTTATCCAACGCATTTCCTGAATTAGTGAATGATGGCGAGCGTGGCGGTATCTTTGAACTTAGAAATATCCATTGTGATGAAGGTGGTATGTCACCTTTGGAAATTTGGTGTAATGAATCACAAGAACGCTATGTACTTTCCGTTGCACCAGAAAACATGGCACTTTTCACTGAACTTTGCGAACGCGAGCGAGCGCCATTTGCGATTGTTGGTAAAGCAACTCGAGAACAACACCTAACGGTTAGCGATAAATTATTTGGCAATAAGCCGGTTGATCTACCATTAGAAGTCTTGCTAGGCAAACCACCCAAGATGCACCGAGACGTTGTTTCCACGCAATCAAAGGGTGATCAGATAAACCTAGATACATTAGACATTGCAGATGCTGCACAGCGTTTAATGCAATTGCCGACTATCGCAGAGAAAACATTTTTGGTTACCATAGGGGATCGCACAGTCACAGGCATGGTCTCTAGAGATCAAATGGTCGGTCCTTGGCAAGTGCCTGTGGCAGACGTGGCCGTGACCACATCTGCATTTGATACCTATTGCGGTGAGGCTATGGCATTAGGTGAACGAACACCTATCGCCTTGCTTGACCATGCAGCCTCAGCGAAAATGGCGGTGGCTGAATCCTTAACTAACCTAGCTGCTGCCAATATTGGTGATATCAAACGTGTAAAGCTGTCTGCAAACTGGATGGCTGCTGCAGGACACCCTGGCGAAGATGCAGGTTTGTATGCTGCCGTGAAAGCGGTAGGAGAAGAATTGTGTCCAGCATTAGGGCTTACGATTCCTGTTGGTAAAGACAGTATGTCAATGAAAACTGCTTGGCAGCAAGAAGATGAAAATAAATCGGTTACTGCGCCATTATCCTTGGTGATTACCAGCTTCGCGGCAGTTAAAGATGTACGTAAAACCTTAACGCCAGAATTACGCACCAATAAGGGAGATACACGTTTACTCTTTATTGATGGTGCAAATGGAAAGCAACGTCTAGGCGGAAGTTGTTTAGCTCAAGTGTATAGTGCGCTTGGGCAAGAAACGCCAAATGTAGATTCGGCACAGGAACTGTTAAACCTATTTAATGCTTTGCAAGAAATTAACCAAAAATCTTTAGCATTGGCTTACCATGACAGATCAGATGGTGGTCTTTTGACCACATGTTTTGAGATGGCATTTGCTGGTAAAACCGGTATTTCATTAGATATTTCTGGTTTAGGCAATTCTGCAGCGAGTATCTTGTTTAACGAAGAAATTGGTGTAGTAATACAAGTAAAAGCCTCGGATGTAGAGGTTATTGCAGGTATTTTATCAAATCATCAACTAGGCAATGCTTGGCACGACATCGGTACCTTAAATACAACTGATAATCTTGAAATTAAGTACCAGGGTGCAGAAATTTTCAATGATTCACGCACTGCTATGCGCATGTTATGGGCTAATACTACCTTTGCTATGCAGTCTTTACGGGATAACCCTGTTTGCGCTGAACAAGAAAATCAGGCCAAAATGGATTCAGCAGATCCAGGTTTGCACGCCAATTTAACCTACGATATTAATGCTGATGTTGCAGCGCCTTTTATACTGAAAGGTGCAAGACCTAAGATAGCAATTTTACGCGAACAAGGTGTTAACTCTCATGTTGAAATGGCGGCTGCATTCCATCGAGCTGGGTTTGAACCTGTTGATGTTCATATGAGCGATTTAGATCGTGGCAAACAAGAATTGTCTAGCTTTGACGCCTTGGTTGCTTGCGGCGGCTTTTCATATGGAGATGTACTCGGGGCAGGGGAAGGCTGGGCCAAATCTATTTTGTTTAATGACAAGGTAAAACATCAATTTGCGGAATTTTTTGCCAATAAAAACACCATCAGTTTAGGTGTGTGTAATGGTTGTCAAATGATGTCAAACTTAAAATCTCTAATTCCGGGTGCAGAACATTGGCCGCATTTTGTGACCAATATGTCTGAGCGCTTCGAGGCCAGATTTGCCATGGTTGAGGTCACAGATTCTCCTTCTGTCTTTTTGCAGGGAATGCAAGGCTCTAGAATGCCCATCGCAGTTTCACATGGCGAAGGCAGAGCAGAGTTTGCAAAACCTGATCAATTAGCGGCCATTACGCAAAATAATCAGGTTGCACTAAGGTACGTTGATAACTATGGCAAAGTGACTGAACAATACCCGGCCAACCCTAACGGATCCGTAGATGGTATTACCGGTTTGACGTCGTTAGACGGTCGTTCAACTATCATGATGCCGCATCCAGAGCGTGTATTTAGAGCTGTTACTAATTCATGGCGTGCAGACGATTGGCAGGAAGATAGTCCTTGGATGCGAATCTTTAGAAACGCAAGAAAAACGCTAGGCTAGTAGCTTAGCGTTTTTGATGACGCTCTCTATTCGTTAGCTTTTGTGTGGGGTGCTTTTTCAGCAAAACATAGACAGCACCTAAGCCTCCATGATGTTTTAAAGCTGTGTGATATGCAATCACGGGCTCAATCTCCTTGAGCCATTGATTTACATAACTCTTCATAAATCCTGGGAAGGGTTTTGACTGTTTGCCCATGCCATGATCAATTAGTAGGGTACGCACCCCTCGCGCATAGCATTCTTGAATATTTTGGTAGATGGTTAATCGTGCGTCTTCAAAGTTTAGATGCTTTATTACTAAACGAGCATCTATTTGATATTTCCCCAACCTCAGGTTTTTATATACGCCTTCTTGCACACCATCTTTTTTATAGGCGATAAAATCCAATGGATCTACTGGTTGCACGTACTCGATACTAAGTCCATTGTCATCTAATGCTATTTGTTTTTCTATGGCTTGTTTTTTTAGCGTCTGTGCAAGACTAGGCTTACTCGGGCTATTTGTATAGCGAGTGTTGACAGGCTTTAATGGAGTGACATCTGACATTTCTTCGAAAAAGGACAAATCCGATGCTGTTTTACTCATAATTTCCTCCTGTCTTGAGTGTTTACTGCGTATGAATATACAAAGCTACAATACTTATATGTTGATTCGCAATCTTTGGCTTAAAATTTATTTCGAGCCGTAAAGATAAACAGGGTCTAGTTTGCTATCATTTAATTTTTATCTGAGCTAAATTTTGTTTTTATGGCTAAACGAAATCCTGTAATTGAATTAGTGAGCTATGGTATTTATACCCAATGGGATTCACAAGATAAAGCGCTTCCGAAAATACGCCAATTCACCACGCTAATTCCTGCACAAATCGACATTGAGTTTGGTATGGTGATAAATGTGAAGCGCGCTAAAAATAAAAAGATTAAGTATTGCATTTATCATCCTAATATTCCGGACAAAAAAGGTATCCCAATGCCACCATTCGATGGTGAAGAATACATAAAAAGTAATGACTGGCATTTTTATTTAGGCGATACCCTGTGGGAGCCTATTGATGATAAATTGGGTGAATGGCGCATGACAATTGAGTTGGATGGTGAAATCATCGCAGATAAAACCTTTACCGTAGAAGAGGAAATTCTACATGACGAACAAGCAAAATTTTGGATGCGCAATAGAGCAAAACCAAGGTTAAAATAACTTCTTCATTTACTGTCCAAATAGTCGAATCCACGATTTTATAAGCAAATTTACCACTTTTTAAACTTTCATCAAAACGCAACAAACAAAAAAAGTATAAAAAACAAATAGATAGAATTTGGCATATTTTCTGTATTAGAGATTGCATAGATTGGCACATATGCCACTCAACAACACATTCGATTAGATTTTAAAAGCGAGGATCTATTATGAAA
The DNA here is from genome assembly GCF_050306235.1 of Glaciecola sp. 1036. Lineage (NCBI taxonomy): Bacteria > Pseudomonadati > Pseudomonadota > Gammaproteobacteria > Alteromonadales > Alteromonadaceae > Glaciecola > Glaciecola sp. 1036. The sequence goes on from NZ_JBLWFH010000009.1 coordinate 50,621, forward strand.
CGGAAGTTATCAGGTATCTTTTATGCAATTTTAGCTGTTACTTTGTATATCTTTGCATTAGCTCAACCACATGCGAATACGCAGGAACAACCACAGGTGGTTTCAAGTGTAGAGCAGACACAAGAACATGCTACATTTGTGGTGAAAAACTAGCCGTCATGTTTTAACTGTTTATTTGCATGCTTAAAGCCACCTCTCTGGTGGCTTTTTTATTTTGAACCACTGAAATAAGAACAATACCTCATCCCCAAACAGGACAATAAAGCCTTTGACAAAGCAAAATCCATGAATTAATCTAAATAAAAATCATTATCATTTAGATTGTAAGAGGGTGAGATGTATTCTTTTGAATTAGACTGTTACGAACGGGCAATTAGAAACCAAGATCCTGAACGAGATATTTTGACCATTAATAAATACGTTCATTTAGGGTTATGGTTAGCTGGGCGGTGTGACTCTATTGAAAGCACTAAAAAGATATATTTGCGTGTTGCGTTAAATCTCGAAGAAGTCATATGTGACACGTTACTTAGTAAAGATTGGCGATCTTATGCATTTGTGCAACTTCGTAAACTAAAACCTTTGTTATTTGAAATATTATCGGAAAAACAATACCTAGAATTTAATCATAGGCTTGGTGTATTGGCAGATTTTTTTCTGGATGGTTTTAGCAATAGTCGCTTCCCCCATAGATCCAGTATTAAAAATGGAAATCCCTCAAACACAGTATCAAGAAAAGACATTGGTGGTAAATAATAATGGACTATGAACCTCTTTTTTATTATTTACTAATGGATATTAGTGTGGTGTTGTTCATTGTAATATCGTATTTTATTAGTCGTATTTTTTTGAGCCGGTGGCACAAAAAGAATAAGAGTAAAACAAATACAGCATTTTTTAGTTAGGGCGAATTAATCTTTGTTTTTGTACACATAGGAAACATTGTTGCTTGACACTATTGATCTTAGGATTTAGACATTGACGGATTCACAGCAGGCCCAATTACTTGAAGCTATCAACCAAACTATGCCGTTTGGAAAATATGCAGGGCGTAAACTTTTACTCCTTCCTGAGCCTTATTTGGTTTGGTTTCACAATCAGGGTTTTCCAGCTGGCAAACTAGGAGAACAACTAGCCCTTATTCATGAAGTAAAAGTGAACGGCCTCGAAAATATGCTAAAACCCTTACTAAAAGATTGAGCTAGTCCGCTTTAATAGCTCGTTTCGCTAAGGTTTCGTAAGCTGGCATTACTTCATCCACAATGCGTTGTTGCCAATCATTCAATCTTAGTTCTTTTTCAATAGCAGGACCAAAACCTGTGGACTTTTCAACATTTGCATACCAGTGGGGGGCCCATACGCCGTCAGTATAACGTTTGCCCGCTGGCCATTCGAGCATTTCGTTTGCAAAAGGGACTTCTAGGGCATGACAAAGCTGTTGTAATACTGATCTTGGATTTTTCAACACTTCTTCAGATGATATAACCGGTATAAGGGTTTCACTTTGTTCACTTAAAAGCGTATAGAGTTCAGCCTGCCTCAAAATTCCAATATCTTCCGTACTGACGTTCGTCATACTTTTACTGAAAGAAGACACTATTGCAGCAGGATCTCGGATTAAAAAACAATGGCGTAATTGTTTGGTCCAGGATAAGTCAACATCAGCAAGCATATGTTGAGTCATATGTTTTTGATATTGAATAGGTTGACTGACGTCACCTTCAGTGAGCATTTTTACTAGGTTATCAAAATTACTGTCTTGAGACGCCAGTACTTCTTCTTGCATAGGGTGGCGTTTACCAGAATGTGTTAGGTAAAAAGCATAAAAAGGTTCATCTACCACAGTGCAGTCAGGTCTATTTTCCCAACTGCGCATCATGGCTGTAGAAATATTACGTGGTCCAGACCACATGGCTATTCTGATGGTCATATTAACTGACCCGTTTCAGATTTGACCAATGCCACATATGCCTGTTGTAATTGTTTCATAATAGGTGATTCACCGCTGCCGATGGTTCGTCCATCCACTTCAGCCACAGGTGTAAGTCCGGCAAAAGTCCCTGTTATGAAAGCTTCGTCAGCTGAATAAACATCCGATAAAGTAAAGTTTTTACAAAACACAGGAATAGAGGTTTGTTTTGCAACTTGAATCACCTTACTGCGGGTAATACCGTCTAAACAATAATCGCCTGTGGATGTCCAGAGTTCACCTTTATTCACGATAAAAAAATGGGTTGAGTTACAGGTAGCAACAAAGCCATGAGGATCCAACATCAATGCTTCATCTACGCCAGCTTTAGATGCTTGAATGCAAGCAAAAATACAATTTAATTTGGAATGTGTATTGAGCTTTGGATCTTGTACGTCAGAATATCCTCGCCTCACATGAGTTGTGAATAAACGAACACCTTTAGAAGAAGGAGCAATAGGTTCTTTGTATTCAGCAATGATGACTATGGTGGGCGGAGAGATTGTCACCCTTGGGTCTTGATAAGGCGTAGATTTCTCACCTCGGGTTATCATTAAACGAATATGCACTTGGTCAGACATTTGATTGGCATCACAGGTATCATAAATGCGTTTCACCAATTGTTGTTTACTCAGTCCTATATCCATATCTAAAGCCGTGGCACCTTTATATAGCCGCTCCATGTGCTCATTGATGAAGGCCAATTTTCCCTCATGCATGCGAATGCCTTCCCATACGCCATCACCCAATATAAAACCGCTATCAAACACGGATATCTTAGCGTCTGCTCTAGGAAATAATTGGCCATTAATGTTTATGAGAATGTCTTGATTGCGAGGATCCGCATGAAAATTGTGAGTGCCCACAGTTGCCTTGGATGGTTATTTATATATTTGATGTTCAATGTATCATGAATTTCAACAAAAACGGAAATGTTCTTGGGGCAAATGAAGCAGTTATTTTGATGGGTTTCACAGGGGAAAGTTTGATAAATTCAGTGATAGGGTTACAATGCAGTTGTCGCAATAAAACGGTTAGGAGAATGCAAATGATAGTAGCAAGCCTGACCGAGCATAAGAGATAAATTTACTTACATTTTGCTCGGTTTATAACCGGGGCTAATGCCCCCTTACCATTATTATTAACTTATGTGTTAAGGGTTTGCGATGACAAATTTTCAATCATTAACTTCACTTGGTTGGTCACCATTTTTTCAACAACAACTTACCCTTGAAGAATGGGAACAAACCATTCCTGCTCGTATATTTGAGCAACAAAAATCAATTTTAACAGCTACAACAGATACTTCTAATATTAGTATTCCCGTCCACCATTCGATGCCAGAGATGACGGTAGGAGACTGGGTATTATTGGATAAAGAACAGAACTTTTTGCGGCTGTTGGACAGGAAGTCATGCTTTAAACGCAAGGCTGCTGGCATTCAGCAGCGCTTTCAACTTATCGCTTCTAATGTAGATACCGCTTTTATTTTGATGTCGATGAATCTCGATTTTAATCTTAATCGATTAGAGCGATATTTATCCTTGGTCAATGAAGCAGGCGTTGAGCCAGTAGTTATTTTAACTAAAAGTGACTTGGTTACTTCTACTGAAGAGTGGCAACAGCAAATTTTAGCTATGGACAACACCTTAGCCGTAATTCCGGTGAATGCGTTTGAAAGATCTTGTTTAGACACACTTTCTCCTTGGCTTAGCCTGGGTAAAACTTGTGTGTTACTTGGTTCATCGGGAGTAGGTAAGTCAACGTTAACCAATACGCTTATTGGAAAACCTCAGCAGTTAACCAATGAAATTCGATTGCAGGATGCCAAAGGCAGGCATACCACCACCAGTCGTTCTCTTTTAAAACTTGAGAATGGTGGTTTAGTTCTAGATACGCCGGGTATGCGTGAGTTGCAACTTGCCGATTGTGAGACAGGGATCTCGGCGACTTTTGCCGACATCGAAGGCTTATCGTCGGAATGCAGGTTTAAAGACTGCCAACATATCAACGAACCGGGGTGCGCGGTAATAACCGCGGTAGAAAGCGGACAAATTACCCAACGTCGATTAAGCAGCTACCACAAACTTATAAGAGAGGAAGCGAATAACTCTGCATCTATTGCTGAAAAACGCGCGAAAGAAAAATCTTTCGGCAAGTTTGTAAAACACACTATGAAGCAAGCATACAAACTAAAAGGCCGTGATTAAACGGCCTTAGCTCGCTTATTTCCAGCCAATTCCTAGGTGATTTTTCTCATATAGCCTAAGCTTTGCCATCTCAGTGACAAGTTTAACTGACTGCCAATTTAATTAGACTCCTTGGCATACTGGATTGCAGCTTGGTGATCAGGCTTTAAAGGTAGAGGTTTGAAAGGGCTTATGTTTGTGCCCCCTGTATTTCCAATGGGAACCAATCCTATGGCTGTTTTAGTGGCTGCACCTACTATCCGCACAATTTGACCAAGCATTTCTTTTATATCTTTACGATTAAATGCCCATTTGAACATCAACACATGGACTTTTACATGCCACCATGTTGATTCTTGTCCTAAAACATGCGCATTTTCCAAATGCTGGAAAGCTCTTTCATAATCCTTATTTTCAAAATGAATTTGGGATAACTGAATCTCAGATTCTACAAAGGGGGTTATCTTTCGGGAAAACTGACTCATTATAAAAATCCTTTTGCAATGGAAGATGTTAAAGCTGAATATTAATACATAACCCTTGTGTTATAAAATCACCTAAATACACAGATATATGTCAACATTTGAATTACAAAAATGTCAGCGTATGATGAGAAACTAGCGTTAGCGGCTTATACTCAATGATTAATAGTTAAACTCCTAAATTAAAAAGAGTCAAAGGAGAGAAAATTCAATGATGGACAATAAAGAAATTGTTTTAGAATTTTATGCGGCAGGCGGTCGTGGTGATATGGATACCTGTTTGAGTTTAATTTCAGATGAAATTATTTGGACAAATATAGGTTCGACAAAATTTTCCGGTACCTTCAAGGGCAAACAAGCGTTATTAAATGATTTATTAGGTCCTTTGTTTGGGCAACTGAAAGCAGGGATTACATCAACCATCGAGAATGTAATATGCGAAGGTAATACTGTGGTTATACAAACCAAGGGCCAAGCGGAAACCCACGAAGGAAAAGCATATAACAATACCTATTGCCAAGTAATGACCGTTGAAAATGGCAAAATTATTCAGGTTACCGAATATTTTGATACTGCGTTGGTAGATGCCGTTTTAGACTAGTAACGCAATTTTTAAAGCGGAAAACTATTGTCTAAAATTTAGCTACTTAACCATATAAAAATCCAATTCAACGCTATCGGCATTGCGACGACCAGTAGAAATAAAAACCGCTTTGTTTAGCCAGGCATAAGGACTGTCCTCTGCAACTTCTAAGGTTGCTATTGTACGCATGTAATAGTCTGTAGCTGCAACGGGTTCACCTTTGGCAAGTTTAGCCAATATCTCAGGCGAAGCGGTGCGAATCCCACTATCTTGCACGTAAATAATGTGGCCATCTTCAGTTTGAATACTATATTTGGCAACTAAATCAGCAGTACCATCGTTTCTCACCGTTTGCCAATCTGCTCCGCCCGAGAGCACTTTGCCTTTTAATTTTGGACCCGAAAAGGAACCTCCATTAATGCCTATAATTCGCCGCTTGCCATACTTGGTCATTCCTAACTCTTGTGGTGGGTCCAAAGTGACGAAAGCTTTAAAAACAAATTCCAATGAGGGGGATGGAAGATCATTTGATTGGGCTGGAAACACAAAAAGCATGCACAAAAAGGGTATTATGGTTCGCATACAATCACTCCTAGTGGTTAAAGTTAGAAACATAAGCTAATTTAGAAACGACACTTAAGTTTGCATTAAGTATTTTAAAAAACGATGCAGTTCTTATTCCATGGCATAAATATTGTTTGTGGTCTGAGTCAGCTATCTCAAAATAAACAGAACTTTCTTGAGCCAGTTTGATTTTAAAAACATATAACAATATATCAGTCTGCAATCTTGTCATTGAGTAAATTTAGATTCAGTCTAATTAAAGCGCAGAAACCGTACAGGTTGTAACTCAACGGAAATCAAAATTCTATGTATCATTGTAAACTCTTTATCTCTATCATCTTTCTTTGTGTAGGTTTGGCGGCTTGTGACACTCAAAAACATCCAGCGTCTTCGACAGACCAACAACAGACTACAGATCCAAACACCCCTATGATTGTGAAGATTGAATCCGGAAAAATACAGGGTAGCGAGGCCAATAATGGCGTTTTGTCGTTTAAAGGCGTTCCTTTTGCGAAAGCACCTGTAGGTGATTTGCGTTGGGCTGCTCCTCAATCCCCTACACCTTGGCAGGATACTTTAGATGCAGCAAGTTATGGGGCTGATTGTATGCAAAAGCCCTTTCCAAGTGATGCAGCGCCTTTGGGAACTGAACCTGCAGAAGATTGTTTATTTGTAAATGTTTGGACCAAGGCTGAAAATCTCGACAAAAAATTACCTGTGGTAATTTGGATTTATGGTGGTGGTTTTGTTAATGGTGGCTCTTCACCAGAGGTCTATAGTGGTGATTATTTTGCCCAACAAGATATCGTTTTTGTTAGTTTTAACTATCGTTTAGGGCGTTTTGGTTTCTTCGCACATCCTGCGTTAACTGCGTCAGAAGGCGGTTCGGGTAATTACGGATATATGGATCAGGTTTTTGCGCTAGGTTGGGTCCAACGCAATATCTCTGCTTTCGGAGGCAACCCAGAACAAGTGACAATTATGGGAGAATCTGCCGGTGGAGGTTCGGTAATCAACCTTTTAACGTCCAAAGAAGCCGGAGGCAAGTTTCACCAAGCAATCGTAATGTCAGGAGGTGGTCGTGGACCCTTAATGGGGCCTAGGAAAGTGTCTGAGGCTATTGGTGACCGTAAGTCTGCTGAATGGTATGGGGTTAATTTTGCCGAGCAATACGGTATTCAAGGTAAGGGCCCTGAAGCGCTAGAAGCACTTAGAGCTTTATCTGCTGAACAAGTCACTGATGGCTTAAATATGTCTTCTATGGGTAACCAGCAAACCTATGCCGGTGGTCCATTGGTCGATGGTGAAACGTCTGTAGAAGACCCTGAAAGCGCATTCTCGCAAGGAAATTTTAGTAAAGTTCCACTTATTATCGGTACCACAAGTATGGATATAGGTTTTGGGTTCGCGCCTTCAAAAGCCGCATTTTTCGAACAGTTCGGTGCTCAAGCTGAGATGGCAAAAATGCTATATGATCCAAAAGGAAACACCGATGTTACTATGCTAAATATGTATCACGGTGCAGATAAGATGATGCATGAACCTGCTCATTATTTGGCAACCCAGTTTAGACAACATGATTTGCCAGCTTGGGTCTATAGATTTTCTTATGTCGCAGAATCTATGCGAAATCAGTGGCCTGGCGCTCCGCACGCTACTGAAATTCCGTACTTTTTAAATACAGTAGAGGCAAAATATCAACAAGCTCTGACTGCACTTGATAAACAAGCAAGTGAGCTGTCAGCGAGTTACTTTATTAACTTTGTGAAAACCGGTAATCCAAATTCAGAGAGTCTAGAATTTTGGCCTAAATTTGACCTTTATGAACCGCAAATTTTAAATATTCAAAATGACGCTAAAGCTTCTATAGGCGCAGATCCTTTTCAAGATCGTGTTGAGCTTGTTAAAGGATTGCGTGAAAGCAATTAAAACACTTTGGTATAATTGTGAAAAAGCAGGCTTAGTGGCATATTACTGAGACTAAAATTTTAGGATATAAATGATGCATCGTTTTATCGCACTAATAGCCACGGTTTGTTTTTCTTTTTCTGCAGTAGCAAAAATCACTTTGTCGGAACTCAATTGGTCTCAAGCCAACGCTAAGTTGCAAGCGGGTGAAATTACCAGTGAACAATTGGTGCGCTACTATTTACAGCGCATTGAATTGGTAGATAATAGAGAAAATAGCACTAATGCCGTTTCACAAATTAGTCCTACAGCACTCAAAGTGGCGATGGAACTGGATAAAGAAAGAGCCGAAAAGGGGCCTAGAAGTCCAATTCACGGTATGCCTGTTTTATTGAAAGATAATATTGATACTGGCGACGGAATGAGCAACAGTGCTGGTTCATTGGCTCTTAAAAATAACTTTCCTAATGAAGATGCATTTTTAGTGCAAAGACTCAAAGATGCGGGGGCGATTATCTTAGGCAAAACTAACTTAAGTGAATGGGCAAACTTTCGATCATCTCGTAGCAGTAGCGGTTGGTCTGGCATGTATGGTCAAACCCGCAATCCTTATGATTTAACTCGCAGCCCTTGTGGATCTAGTTCAGGTTCTGGGGTGGCTGTCGCTGCAGATTTTACCTTATTGGCGGTAGGCACAGAAACCGATGGTTCGGTGACTTGTCCATCTTCGGTAAATGGCATAGTGGGCATAAAACCCACTTTGGGTTTAGTTAGTCGAAATGGTATTATTCCTATTTCTCATAGCCAAGATACAGCTGGACCTATGGCGCGCTCTGTCGCTGGCGCTGTTGCTTTACTGCAAGCCATGGTGAGTTTTGATGATAATGACAAGCAAGCGATTAAGGCGGATGTTGATTATCTATCTCATTTAAAAGCGGATGGTTTAAAAGGCAAGCGCATTGGTGTTGTGCGAGAGCTCAGTGGTTATCATGCAGACGTAGATGCAGTATTTGAAAAGCAAATTGAATTACTGAAAAGTGCTGGTGCTGAAATCATCGATAAGGTGGAATTACCAGACCGCAGAAAATGGGGATCACTGGAATATCAAATTCTAATTTATGAATTCAAACCAGACCTTGAACAATACCTAGCCAGCACTGCCGAAGGCGTGCCCAAAACCCTTGAACAGCTCATTGAATTTAATAAACAACATGCTGACGATGAAATGCCATATTTTGGTCAAGAAATATTTTTGCAAGCCCTTAAACCCAGTTTGTCTGAACAAGAATATGTTGAAAAACAAGCCCAGTTGAAAAAAATGTCAGGTCCTGATGGGATTGACGCAGCGTTAAAACAACATGATTTAGACATGTTAATTGCGCCTAGTAATCAAGGTGCTTGGAAAATTGATCATTTAACTGGAGACCACTTTTTAGGGGCTGCCAGTGGACCAGCGGCCATTTCAGGATATCCACATATCACAGTGCCTATGGGATATGTTCAAGGCATGCCGGTGGGACTTTCGTTCTTTGGCACCAAGTTATCTGAACCCGTGTTAATTGAAGCCGCCTATCATTTTGAGCAGATTAGCAAAGCACGTAAAGCACCTTCACTTTCAAACTAATTTATTGTTAGTTTTAAATTTAATGGTCAGCATAATGCTGGCCATTTTTATTGCCCTAAAATAAATCCTAACTGCTTCACCTTTATTTTACCCATCGCCTAGTAATCTAGCTCCCAAGTCAAAACGATTAGCAAAAGATATCGTTGAATAATTGCTAAATAAAAGGAATAGGGTATGAAACTTTCGTTAGTAACACTTGCAACAGCGGTGATATTGGGAACTTCAGTGTTAACCGGTTGTGGTTCTGGCAGTGGTGATTCTTCCAATAATTCACCCATTAACAATTTGCCGGCGCAAAACATAGCAGTTGAATATCAAGGGGTTTGGGCATCGCCTGCTAATGGTAAAGTATGGCAAATTACGTCCAATAATGTCTCAGGATTTAGCTACACCAGTGATTTTTGTATTAAAACCGACGAATTGGAAGGTATTTCCAACGCCGAACTAAGCACATATTTACGATTAAGTGCAGATGGCAATTCCCTTGAAGAATATACGCTAAGTTCTCAGTCTGGATTTAATCAGCTATTGCAAACATTTGAAAAAGCCACAGCACTACCCAATGCCTGCATTAATAATCTAGTTGCCCTGAAAGGGCAACAAGGCTATCAGTATAATGCCGAGCGAGATTTCGATATGTTTTATCAATTATTTGCTGAGCATTATGTTGATTTCGGTTTGAAGGATGTCGACTGGCCTGGCTTATACGCCCAGATCGCACCATTGTTAAATACTGCTTCAAATGAACAAGAACTATTTGAAGCTATCGCTGAAATGCTTACGCCATTAGCCGATTCTCACAACAGTATCATTTTTGAAAATGGCACTAGCTTTAACGTCAATAATAAGCCGCTGATGTATCAGGTATTGATTCAAGAATATGCACAAAATAATGGCTTGCCGTTTCCTTTGGAGGAAGATGATTTGACACCTGCCATCGCGGCTCAGATTAATCAATATATCGACCAGCAGATTCAAGCATTTTATGGGGTTGTTGATGGTTATGCAGAAAACCAAAATCAAATTAAAACTGCAGCCAATGGCCAGTTTGTGTGGTTTGAAACCAATGGTGTAGGCTATTTAAGAATCAATAATATGGCTTATTTTACAGAACAAAACGATGCGGATATTCCTCAATATTTGTTTGATGCTTGGTATGAGGCGTTGAATGAGGCCTTGGACCAAGTCATTGATGATTTTGCCAATACGCAAGGATTGATTATTGATATACGTACCAATGGTGGTGGTCAAGAAACGCTAAGTTTAGCCATTGCAGGGCGATTTGCTGACCAAACAAGACATGCCTATAGCAAACAAACGAGGTTAGGTAGCGATAAAACTGCTTTAAACCAAGTATTTGTTGAGCCTTTAGGGGATTCACAGTACACAGGTAATATTGTGGTATTAACCAGTGCTACCACTACGTCAGCAGGGGAGTATTTTGCTCAAACTATGTCGGTAATGCCTCATGTCACCTTAGTAGGGGAGGCAACACAAGGCGCATTGTCGACCACATTAGACTGGATTCTTCCTGTAGGTTTTGAGCTAAAATTATCCAATCAGTTTTTCTATAATCCGCAAGGACAATGGCTGGAAGGTAGTGGTATCTCAGTGGATGTTGAAGTGCCGTTTTTAGAACTGGAAGATAGAGAAAATGATATAGACACAGCAATAGAAACTGCAGCGCAACTTTTATTGCAATAGTGCTAAATTCCATTTACGTCTAAACAGCCTTCTTTGCGAGGCTGTTTTTTTATCCGTTAAATTTAAACTTGAAGTTTAGTCAACGATGGGACTAAACCAAGGTTGTGTTAGTGTGCGTTTTGACACAAAATATCGCTTCTCACAGTCACCCCTTAGTTTAACTGGATAAAACGGAGACCTCCTAAGTCTTTGATACAGGTTCAAGTCCTGTAGGGGTGGCCAAATATTGGTCGATTTTGACCCGAAACCAATAGTGTGAATGTTAAAACGCAACTGGCCAACGAATATAAGAAGATGCAGTTACAAGGAGTAGAATCTTATTTTAGGGAAGCATTCGGTTTACCAAACTCAGGATTTAATAGATGATAAATTATTATAGAGGAGCCGTTGCGGACTTCGTCAAAAAGGGATGTGATAAAAAAGATGTCATATTTAGCGCAGTACATCACTTAAGTATAATGCAGGCGATGAATATATTACCTTTTGTTATCTTATTTTTATATTGGCTCGATAGATTGAATGAGAAATGGATTATTATATCAGTGATTGTTCTGGTCGTTGCATTGCATATTATTAATATAAGAATAGCGCGAAGAATAGATGTAAACATTGCTTTTGAAAAAAAATGGCATCACCTTATAAAGTTCACTCGAAGGATAGTTTTAGCACAAATGGTTGTATCATTTTTGAGTACAGCCCTTGTGACGTATCTCATCACTCCAGCAGCTTGAATTATTGATTTTATCTAATGTTTATTGTTTATTTCATATGAAAATGGACCTATGCTCGAAGTACCGATAGCAATGCCGACACCAAAATGGTTAAATCAATGATAAGTCAATTTAAGATATTAGTCCCGTTGACTTTGGCAATCATAAATTGCTTATGCAGTTCATCATATGCAAAACACTCTTATGATAATTCTATTGAAACTTTTCTTGAGAAAAGAATTTTTGTTTCGGAACAAGAGTTTCAAAATTCCGGTCTGAAAATAAATGATCTTCAGAACTATGAATACATTCAAATTGCCAGCCCTTTAACTGGTGTTATCTCTGCTGAAAAACAAAAAAAATCTTCCATTAGATCAATATATTAATATTCTAAATAGAATAATTAATAACTCATATGAGTATGAAATATTAAAGGATGAAGGAGTTCAAATTCAGGCAATTTATCACTATATACTAGTAACATCGAACTGTGGTTTAACAAAACCGGACGTTGAGGAATATCGGCAGCTTAGTAAACATTTAATAGGTAAAAAATCTCGTTTTTCTCAAACTGCTACTAGTCTTTTAGGTCAATTAGGCAGCAAGGAAGACCTTGAGTATTTATCGAAAATAGCATTAAAGTACCAATTTGAAGATAGACCTTTTGCTGAAATGGCTATAGAGAGTATTGTTTCTGCAAACAACAAACCACACTACAAGCAAGTGCTCGAAACGCTTCTAAACAGGCTTACGGCTGAAGAAGTAAAAAGCTATTTGGTTGAGATGGACAATATGTTCAAAGGTTACAAAGCCGATACTTCTAGGTGCAATGAATTATAACAGATCAAGGGAGCAGTTTCGTTGAAAGCAAGTTAAAGGGGCGCAGTCAATTTTATCTAAATTGAAACTAGTCCCTAGCCTGCAGCGTTTATGCGGCTGTTTTTAAATACCTATGAATGACACTAGACTCGTCGATGGCAGGCGTACAGGCCAAAAATATCTTGAAGCGTAATACGAAGAGTTCGCGCGGGCTTGGCTCATACTTCAGAACAAATACGGAATAACAATGGAAATAAAACCGTTTTGATCTGCGAGGCCAATACACTAGAGTAAGACCAGCAGGGAAACGATACAAGGCACTAGTATTTGTCAAACCGAAAAAAAAATTTCTAAATATCTAGAAGGGTAGCTTGAGGAAGCCGTAGCACTCGCGTTTAATGCTCCATGGGGAGAAGGCTTTAAGAAAACAAACTATCAGTTCTTAGATATTGACTTGTAAAAATCAAGACTGGAAACTGACAGAAGTCCATATTATCAATTTGAAAAATTTATATTAAGGGCTACCCAAGGCACAGAGAATGCATCTTGGGTTAAAATCAACTATTAGTGATTCAGTAATTATTGTTGTTTCGACCAGCGATATAAAAATCAGGTTCATGTTCAAATCCATTGGAAAAATAAAATGTATTACTCAATGAAGGAAAAGGGCTATATTGATCTACGTGTGCACTATTCGAATTAAGGGCTGTCGTTACGTTACAGGCTCGGTGGATCACTTTTAACTGCAAATTAACAGAAGCTATCACAGAGGGTAGTAAATACCTTTAAACCGCCTTATACTCACGGTCAAAGAATATCCATCGTGGCAGAGGAATTACATAACCGATGGCAGTTTGATCTTGGCTTCTTGAATTATGTTTGGTTTTTATAAAGTTCTCGAAGCTTTTGTCCTCGAACGCTCTATTTTAGCTATCGCATTCAGGATGATGAGTTAATTCATTTCCGATAAATTACCAGCATTGAACTAGAAGTAATTGGATATGTTTCGCCTTTACAGGTTTTATAAGCTCAACCGCCAATTTTTAAAAAGTTCGTACTGGATTTATAGGTAGTGGAAGCCATTTAATGTTTTATCAGCAACCTCGTTACAAAATGAATTAAATTTAAACCTCGGCCTGCTTGAGCGTTTTGAATTTTATCTTGCAGGCAAGTTTTTTTAATTCATTCGTATCAATCAACGAGGAGTTTAATTTTATTGGTGTGGTATACGACCTTGATAAATTCTTTAGGGACATCAATTTAGTTGATAATTCTATACTCGGTGGGACGGAGCTTAAAATTAGCCCTTTGGAAGCTTTATCATTTGATAAACCGCTTTTGGTAATACTTGGTGCGATAGATGGGATACAATCGTCATCTTTAATTTATCAGTTTTAGACAGTGGAGGAGTTGGTTGAAAGTCTTTATGAGTTTGATGAAAGTCATCAGAATCTTCGGGAAGAAAATCCCAAAACAGCATTCGATGAATACAATGAGTTGCAAGATGATACCTTTAAAAGATTATTTGGCTAAAAGTTAATGGATTTTCAAACATATAAGAAAACACTTACAGAATGGGCTGTTGATCAAGAACCTGTTTTTATCATGGGGCCGGAAAGAAGTGGGACTAGCCTACTTTTTCAACAAGTGTCAAATCATCCTGCATTCTGTGATTTTTCGCACGCTACCGTAGAAACATTTTGTTTTATAAAGCCATGGCTATTGCTGGAACCTGCCAAGGCTGAGAATTATGAAATGAGAGTATATTTGGGACCAGAAAATCTGACTGCATTTCAAGACAGCATTGCACCGTTAATTGAGCGAAATAAAATGCTGACTGAACAGGGCATGCCTGTTCCATATATTAACAATTCTAAGCGAAAAGACATTTGGTTTGAACGTCGGTATAAACATATCATTTGTGCATTTTTCTATCATTCATGGAAGCATTTGGGCGAAAAACGACTGGTAGAAAAGACCCCTGCGCACATAAGGTGTGCTGAAGAAATCCTTGAGACCTTTCCAAATGCAAAAATATTGATATGCACTCGTGCTCCTGCTGAAATAATCGCTTCTCATAAAAAGCGCTATCAAAAAGAAATTGAGCTAGGGAAGCGCCCTGATGATCCTTCAATAGCTTGGTTGGCGCATAGTACCGAAGATTACCTGAAGTATTTTAATAACATTGATAAGAGAATTACTCATTTATTTAAGGAGCATGGTAAAAATGTAATAGTTGTTCCATATGGGCAGTTAACGAGCGACCCAACAAGAACCTTAGATAAAGTCTTCTCATTTATTGGTGTTGATCCGAAGTTGGCACAAAATGCGAAGGTAGAGAGAAAGGAGCAAGCATGGGATCCACTGTTAAATAAAGCTCCTCAAAAAAATGACATAGATGTAAATTTGTATTTGTCTGGTGATGAGATAAAGCTAATTTCAAATTTTAATAGCCAAAATGCTTGGATGTAGATAGATGATATTTAGAAAGAAGAATGAAGAGGGAATTGTTGTCTACGTTGCAACTAAACCGTACTTTAGAAATGAGGCCAAGTTATCAATCGCTCAGCTTCAAAAGGTGATGCCAAAACAAAAAATTAAAATATTTACAGATGTTGTAAGCGAGTTTGCAGGCTTCGAAAATGTTTCTCCAATAGAGATTAAAAATCCTGAAAATTCTTTTAGAGATAAAGTAAATGCCCTTACTAGTGTAAAAGAAGGAAAAGTTTTATTTTTAGATACCGATATTTATGTTGGTGAAGATATCAGCGTGTTATTCAAGTTATTAGATGACGGTTATGAGATGGCGATGGCACACGCGACCGCCAGAATGAATACATCTCAGTGCTTTCCTGATTTCAACTCCGGAGTTTTCGCATTTCGGAACTCTAAAAAAGTGTCATCTATTTTAGATGCATGGAAAGCCGAATTATTAAGCAAGAAGAACGGATATCCGGATCAGCCCATACTTTCTAATCTCGTTTACAAAAACAAGGTTAAAGTTTTTACTCTTCCAACTGAGCTAAACTTCAGAGGTGGACAAACAGCGATTCTATCCGGTAAGGTGTCGGTTGTTCATTTACACTGGCAAAACAGGTTTGGCTTTGATAACGAAAAACTATTCAAATTTGTAAATAATTCGCAAAATAATCGGGTGTTTTTGCCCGAAGAAAAAGTCATGATTGATGAAAAAAACGTTAGGTTTGAGTACAAGTAAAAATGAAACGTTTTATTGTTATAGGAAATTGTCAACGGGGCTCAATAATCAACGTATTGAAATCGAGCGACGAATTTAAATCTAGTTTTGAAGAAGTTGGGATTCCCCCTGTCTTTTTGATGAAAGCACCGCATTTTAAAAAATTGGAAAGTGAGTTAAGGGAAGTTGACTTGGTAGTATATCAACCAATTTTATCTTCAGATTTTCAAACTGCAAGCTCAGGTTACGTAGAAAGTGTTGTATCGGAAAGTAACCGAATAAAAGTTCCGAATGCTTTTTTTCAAGGATATCATCCTGATTTGGTTGAATTTAAGTTGTCGCAAGTTGACACAGCATTTACCCCATTAATGGAAAAAACAGGAAGCCACCATTCCGCTACACTTATTCAGCTTTTTAATGCGGGTAAAGATGTAAAACAGGCCATAACAGTTTTAAGTGAGCTCAATCAAACAATTCGTAACAAAATCAAAAAAGTTGCCGCTGAATCTATTCAAGAGTTGAAGTCTAGAGAGGTAAATTACAATTTGGATGTTTGTATTTCATCGTTTATCGAACAAAACTTCAAGCAAAAGAAATTATTTCATATTCACAACCATCCCTCTAATATCGTTGTAAAACTGATCGTTCAAGAGATTCAGAAGCGGTTTTCACTTGATGAAAATTCTATATCAATGCCAGCTAATGAACTTCATGGCTTTTCTCAGCCGCCTATTTTACCCGTCGTAAAAGAAGCGTTAGAGTTGGAGTTTGAATGTCAGAACGCTTTATTCAATGAGTCAAAATATTCATTCAATGAGTGGATTGAAAACTGTTATGAATTGTATTCACGTTGCTCCAATTTTAACGATCACTATGCAAACTCGTTCAAACATAAATCTTTAATTTAATTTATGTTAAGCAATATAGTGGTTCAGGTTGGACCGCCAAAATCCGAGATTTCTACCATCCAGAACTGGTTTGAATAATCGTCAGAGGCGATCTCTACTATGCATCTCGCGTGCCTGATTCAAACCGGGTAAGACCAGTTTATGTTAGATTGTTAGTTGTTTATATTTTCGAGAATTATATTGATGAGGTAGTTGTGTGGGTAAGATTATTTATTCTCTGTCTGAGGCGGTAGATGGGGCGTCAATTAATGGTCAATTTAATGAATCTTGTAAGTTAATTCTAAGTGATTTAGCGAAGGATGCACTGAAAAGTGGTCGCTTGAAAATAATTGTAGAGCGTCATGGCGGCGTGGCTAAACTAGAAAACGTTATTATTGAAATAGGGGCTAAGTCAGGAATGATTTCAATCTCTATCGCGGAATTTAATACTAAAATTTCGATTGGCGATAATTGTTTTGGAAAATTCTTTATTAGTATCTGGGGGGCGTCTACCGTAAATATTGATCCTAATACTTCAAGTAATGGGTGTCGGGTAATTTGTGACAATGGTGATGTGCATATCGGTGAAGACTGTATGATTGCAGATCATGTAATTTTTCAATGTGGAGATCAGCATGGTATTGTCAATGTAGAGAGTGGAGATATTGTAAACGCGGATAGGGCTTCGGTTAAAGTGGGTGAACATGTTTGGTTGGCTCGCCAAACGACTTTGTTAAATAGCTCTAATGTATTAAGTGGCTCAGTGGTGGGCTTGGGATCAGTTGTATCCAGAGGGACATTTGAAAAGAATTCTATTTTGTTGGGTATACCTGCAAAGGTAGTAAGAAATGGTTTTACTTGGTCAAGATCTACTCAGTCATTAGATAATTATTCAGCCAAAATTATAGAAGAATCTCGATTGCAACAAGAAGAGTCTAGATTGAAACAAGAAGAGTTAGAGAAAGATAATTATCTTAAGGCTTTTTTCAAAAAGTTATTTTCTTAGCATCATGTTTTAGAAGATTGGAAAGTGTTTCAGCCGTTGATTAGTTTTATCGACAAATGATCCAGTAATAGTAATCAATCTCACTAGGTTCTGTATGTTCTAAAATTCAAATATTATTCATAATAACTTGTAAATTGAATTGAAAAAATTGGGGAAATATTTAGTGCAATGGTGGAACAAAAAGTCATGCAGTTGAACAATTGGCATATCCGACTGATAAAAAAGAAAACGTTCACAGTATGTTTGGAAATATCATCCTTCAAAAATTCAACTTTGTCTTTCGCTATACGATAAGGTAAATTCACCTAATTATTTATCCGCAAAAGCGTTTTTTGCAGCAACGCCATTCAGAGCAAATCCAAGCATTTGACAAATTAGCAGTACTTTTGAGTGTAATTTCTATGAAGTGTAATAGAACCAACCAAACCTCCGTTATTTCTAAACAAGTTCCCACTTCGCAAATATTATCCCTATGTAAACCGCTAAATGCTCTTTTGTTTGTTTAGTTTATTTTCATTTTATCTAAGGTTCTGAGTTTTCCCGATGCCATCGTCCAAAGATCAAAATACTGTTTTTATTTCCTATTCCCGACAAGACATCGAATTAGCGGAGCAAATTCGCCATGACCTAAACGCCCAAGGCTTTAATGCATTGTTCGATAAATACGATATTGCAGCGGGTGAAGATTGGCAAACCCGTTTGTCAGATATGATTGCTAGTGCTAATTCGGTGCTGTTTTTGATTAGTCCTGAATCCATTAAATCTCATGTATGTTCTTGGGAAGTGGATGAATCTGAACGTCTGGCAAAGCGCATATTTCCGGTGATTCTAAAAGACACTGAATTAGACTTAATACCTGGACGATTGCAAAGAATAAACTTTACTTTTTTAAATCAATCCGACATTCAACAACGAGAATTTGATAGGTTAGTGCAAGCGTTAAAGTCAGATCAGGCTCTAGTGAGAGAGCATACCCGATTGACGCAAGCTGCT
Source organism: Glaciecola sp. 1036 (assembly GCF_050306235.1). Lineage (NCBI taxonomy): Bacteria > Pseudomonadati > Pseudomonadota > Gammaproteobacteria > Alteromonadales > Alteromonadaceae > Glaciecola > Glaciecola sp. 1036. The sequence goes on from NZ_JBLWFH010000009.1 coordinate 69,255, forward strand.
TATTTATGGGACAACAATGGGCGTAATCCGTCTTATTTGCTGAGAGCTGATGCCATTGCTCGGGCAAATCAACTGCTCAAAAACCATTCTCATACGTCGTTAGAAATCTCCGATTTATTATCTGAGTTTTTAGATGCCAGCCTAGCGCAAGAAGAAAAAGATCGTAATTTCAAACGCACTATTATTCAACGAAGCTTTGTGCAACCGGCTCAAACAGCACTGGAAGATGGTAAATTTGATTCTGCGTTACGCAAAATTGCTGCCGGCGCAATTTTATCGGATGATCCTAACTTAACGCTGGAAGAAAACGCGCATCACACTGAAAAACACGCTTTGTGGCGAAGTGCTATTTCAGCAGCAAGCGAACCAACCTTGGTTCAAAAGATATTTTATGGCGCTAGTGAACACCTTGGAAATGTGCAGCTTAGTGACGATGAAACAAAGGTTTTAGGGTATTCCTATCGTGGCCAACTTTTCGTTTGGGATATACAAAGCTGTGAGATTTGTTTTGCATTGCAACCACCGCTAGAAAAAATCAACAAAGCACTATTATTAGAAGACAATCGCTCGCTATTAGTGGCTGGCGAAAGTGGTGTGGTTCGAGTTTGGGATATTGAGACTAAAACGCTTGTAAGTGAGCTAACAAAGCACGAAGAAGAAGTTAAGACGTTTACGTTATCTGCAGACAAAATGATGCTAGCCAGCGGTGGAAGAGCGACCCAAGACAAGCGAAACAATGATATAAAAGTTTGGGGAATGCGATCACAAAAATTGCTCGCACAATTTCCATTAAGTCATACTGATGGGGTCGATAAGATTCAGTTTAATGCCGATTCGGCTATGCTAGTTTCGACTTCCTCAAATCATGTTCTTTTACATGATTTAGCTGACAGTGAAAGCATGAAATTACCCACAATTGAACGTGCACTTGAGCATTTAGACAAAGATGCTCCTAACATTCGCTGGTATCATTCTCATATATTAACGCATCTAATCCATGAAACTTATCAACTGATAGTGCTAATGCGGCATATTTGTTTAAAAACAAAGAAAAAAGCCATGACAATTCAAATATGGGATATAAGCAGCGGTGAACTTTTATGTACCAATACCCTGCGTAATATTTCATTTACGAGTGCACAAATGTTACTTGACGAAAGTCATTTAGTCGCCCCTGTTGAGGGCGAATATTTAGGCGTATTTGAGGTGGAAACTGGAAAGTTGGTAAATAAACTTATGGTAAATGCCGAGGCTAATTCAACCATTAAACAATCAAAATGCCAGCAATTTTTATTTATCGGTACTGCAGACAGGATTATCCATCTATTTGATCTCAAAGCCAATACTTGTGTAGCTGAATATAAGGGGCATACTGGGCCCGTGACAGATTTAGCCTTGAGTAAGCGTGGTAACTGGTTTGTCAGTTCCGCCGGGGTCTACGTAAATGCTTCGGTAAAGCACCAAGGGGAAAGCGAAGACAATACTGTAAGAATGTGGTCAATAAATTTTCCAAAACCCAAAAATGTATTTAATAACACTAATGATGCTTGGGCGCTAAGTGTTAGTGAATGTGGGAGCTTTATAAGTGCCGGATATCCAAAAGTGGGTGTTTTGACTAAAGATTTATCCGATAACGAGTTCTTTTTATTAAAAACACCAAAGGGATTTTCAGGTCCTTATAATATCGTTACCCACCCTAAATATGAGACCTTGTTGTTAGATGAAGGAAGGCCTCACAATATTTTATTATGCATTTATGACGACGAGCCTGAATTTGAAACCCTACAACAACTTGAAAATACCTCGGCAAATGCTTTATGCAAGGGAGCGCAATTGGCTGCTTTTGCCGATCAAGATGGTAATATTCAAATTCAAGATGTATCCAATAAAAGAAATGAAAATTATCGAGTTCATGATGTGAAGATTGAAAACCTTCATTTCAATGATGCGGGCACTCACTTGGTATCTATAGATGTAAAAGGCCGAGTGGCGATAAAACAAATCAATAGCTCAGATCCTGCCTATATTTTCGAGACTGGTTTAGAGAAGAGTACGTCTATTTGCATTAATAACCAGGTCAATCGTATTGTTGTGGTAAACGAAAATAAATTGCTGTTTTATTGCAAGCAAGAGTCCAATGAACAAGCAAAAGACGCAAAAGAATCTAATTGGCAACAGGTCGTTGAACTAACCGAGCATGTGAATTTTTTTGGAGGCCCAGTTTCAGTGGCTTTTCATCCAAAAGGTTATATAGCCGCAACGGGTAGTGTCAGTATTGATCAAGTGTATTTATGGGATGTGCAAACAGGCGCAAAATTGGCCACTTTTTCGGGCCACAAAAGAACCTTATCACTGGCCATTAGCCCAAATGGAAAAGATCTTTATGTGGGTTCTGAGAATGGCGTATTACAATGGGATATTTCATCATTTGGTGATTTTGATGGTAATCGACTAGCCTATTTATCGAAGTTCTTAGACAACGGAAGAGACAAACTCAGTTATGCAGAAAAACAAGATTTATTAATGAAAAATACGCCTTCGCCCTTGTTAGACGAACTTAAAAAGCGGCTGTGAATGTTTGTAAAATTTAATTAGAAATAAATCCTAATTTTGTGCAAAAAGATACCGAAGATTGCTATTGATTAACAGTTGATTATCAATAATTACAACGCCTTTTCATATAGCCTAAATTTATCTTGAATATCGAAAAATAAATGCCGCTGTAGGCATGACTTTTCGCTATAATTCGCCCCTCAATTTCCCGTCCTACATCAAGGCATTTTAGATGACTACAGTCCTGCTAATCTTAGTCGCGCTCGGTTTTATTTCGATCGTGGTTGAGGATATCGTGCATATCGATAAAGCTAAAACCACTTTGTTCTTTGGTTCATTGGTTTGGGTGCTGTATTTCATTTTGCCCATTGGCGATCATGATAGTAATGGACGCATGGATGTTCTGAATGAAAACCTACTAGATGTGGCAACTCTGTGGTTGTTTTTGATGGCTGCTATGACTTTTGTGGCTTACTTATCCGCTAAGGGCATCATTGAAGGTATGGTTGGTCGTATGTTGCCAGAGCGCATCAGTGAGAAAAAGCTAATGTTTCTAACCGGACTCTTTGGCTTTTTGTTTTCTTCTATCGCCGATAACATTACATCAACATTAGTCTGTATTTCATTTTTGCTCAGTTTAAATCTAGACACAAAAAAGCTACTGCGCTATTTGGTCTTGATCATCTTTTCAGTCAACGCCGGTGGTGCTGCATTAATTACAGGTGATGTAACTACCCTAATGATATTCTTGGCCGGTAAAGTCAGTATCACCAATTTATTGCTCATCAGTATTCCAGCGTTCTTAGCGGTTATGGTTTTGGCCAGTATGTTGTCAATTGGCATGAAAGAACAACTGGTGTTTGAACAGAACAATGTGTCTATCAATCGCGGCGATAAAATTGTCGCGGGTTTATTCTTATTAACTATTTTAGGAACTTTGGCTGCAAATGTGGCGTTTGGTATTCCCCCTGTACTTTGTTTTCTGTTTGGACTCTCTTTAATGTTTATGGTGGTGCAGTTTTTAAACCGAGATGAGCAAGTCCTCGAATATATTCGCCATATCGAATTTGACACTTTATTGTTCTTTCTTGGGGTTTTATTGCTAGTAGGAATGCTTAAAGAACTAAGAGTGTTGTCATATTTTCCTCAATTGTACGATGTGATCCCAGTACAAGCTGCAAATTACCTCGTAGGCCTAGTATCCGCGTTATTAGATAATGTTCCCTTAACAGCTGCAATTTTAAAATCAGGCATCGATATGAATTTAGCTGAGTGGTTAACCTTAACTTATTCAGTAGGCGTTGGTGGTTCTCTTTTAGTCATTGGCTCAGCAGCTGGAGTTGTCGCTATGAGTAAAGTAGAAGAATTGAATTTTGTGCGCTATTTGCGCTTTATAATCCCATTATTAATTGCATATTCATTGGGGTTTATCGCTGTGACTGGGGTTGGGTATTTACTTACTCATTAAGTAAATATAAAGGGCCACAAATATATTTAATTGCGAGTCTTAATATTTGAGGCCACTTTTAGGTAAAACTAATAAGATAAAAGTACTAAATGGAATTACCTAGCATTTTACGTTTACGCACAACAAAGGCTAATAACCCTAATGCTAGCAAAAGCACGTTTGAAGGTGCAGAAACATTTTGTTGTGACGTACCAGGTCCACCAGAAGGCGGTGTGTCAGTCAAAAACTCACTCACATGGCTCATACGGTCAATACTAATATTTCTTATCGAAAAATCTACCCCAGCTACCGAAAAGTCTACAACGGCAAATGCTAAATCGCCGATATTTTCAAAAAGGTAATGTGAGTCAATGGAAGTTCCACCGTTACCTAATTTAACTAAAAAATAATCCACTGGACTACTTAAGCTTAAGTAATAAACATCGTCAATTCCAGCATCATCTACAAGCGTCCAATTACTTCCTGAAGATGAATAGCTATTGTCTATAGTCACATCTGCACCAAGAACAGACTCCACCCAGCTTTCTTCCGTTGCACTACCGCTGTTTGGTACATTGAAGCTAGTAATAAAATTATCGATTCCGCCCACATCTGATATAAAGTTTGCATTTGCTGTTGAAGCCATAAATACAAAAATCATTGCCAATATTGGGCGCACTACTGTTTTCATTTTTTGATCTCTCCTTGAATCTATGTGACGGTTAAACTTAAAGCAAAAATTAGACCTAAGTTTATATTTACATTAGAATCAGAGGGTTACCATGTTTTGTATAGACGGGTTCTCAGGCAATGTAAAATTATTCGACGCTTTTTCGGTGAAAACCTTTTAAATCTCCCGACTATCTTTAATACAATTATCTTCTAGATTCATGTCTACACAGATGAATTGATTCCCACTGCAACTTTCCAATATTCCTTGGCGTAATCCTCAGCAATAGCAAAATAAACCCAAAAAGCCTTAGGGCTTTGTGAGGACGTAATGTCAACGCCCATCGAATCAGAATTACTTGAAGAATTGCTTGCAAGGTGTGCCCTGCAAGATCAAGCAGCATTCGCACGCCTATATCAAAAAGTTGCTGGTAAGTTAAATGGCATTGCCTATCGCATTCTTAACAGCGTAGATACAGCTAACGAAGTTTTGCAAGAAGCTTTTATTCAGATCTGGAATAACGCAGGGGAATACCGAGCAGATAAAGCTGAGCCTATGACATGGATGGCATCTATTGTGCGGTATCGAGCTTATGACAGAATAAAATTTGAAAAGCGCCGCATTGAAGGTGCTCAGTACAAGGCAGATCTGGAAAGTTTTGATTCCATCGAAAGTACCCACAAAACGGGCATTCAAATGTGTGAACTCAGTCAGGAACTATCCAACTGTTTATCGATACTAGATGATAACCAACATAAATCAATTTTAATGGCTTATTACCTTGGCTTTAGTCGAGAAGAATTGGCGATGCATTTTGAACGCCCAGTAAATACTATCAAGTCTTGGTTAAGACGTGGTGCAGAGAGGTTAAAACAATGTCTGGGACAATGAAAAACACCTTGGCTCGTTATCAACAACCCGAAGTTGCGGAACATTTAGCGTCTCAATACGTACTAGGTCAGTTAAGTATTTTAGTGACAAAGCGCCTCGAACGATTAAGGCTTGAGTATGACTATAAACTTATCGATGAGCGCATTAGTTATTGGGAACAAAAGCTTTCCCCCTTAAATGAAAAGACACCTGAATTAGCGCCGTCACCGCAAACGTGGAAGAACATTCAAAAGCAACTTAAGTTTAACGCTGCTCCACAAAAACAGGTTTCTTGGGTGTCCTCAATTTTAAACCCTAAATGGTTTGGCGCCATAAGTTTTGCCTGTTGTTTGATGTTTGCTGTGTTGCTGATCAATGGGTCCTTTGAAGAAGATCCCTTAAGTTATGTAGCGGTAATGGAAACTTCCGACAATCAACCTCAGATGGTGGCAGCAACCTACGGAAATTCAAAAAATTTAGTGCTGGATATTATTGAATTACCAGAAATTGCTGAAACTGAAAGTTTTGAGCTCTGGGTAACGTCCAAAACCGATAATCAAATTCGTAGCTTGGGCCAGGTGCCGAAAGATATGACTAGCTTTCAACGTCAACTTTCAGAGGCTGAATGGCGTTTAATTAAGGATTCCTCCTATTTAATTTTATCCATTGAAGAAGAGGGTGGTTCTCCCATTGGTGAACCCAGTGAATTAGTTGTTTCCCGTGGCTTGTGTATAAGGTTGTCAGCATGGGACGCCCAAAGCTAACTCTAAAACCTATAATAAAAAGGCTTAAATAAAGGTGATAACACGTAAAAACACAAAGGTGATGCAAGCTGTTGCATGTGGATTGGCTCTTAGCAGTAATGCGAATGCAAATACCTTCTTTGAGCAGTTGGAAATAGAACCTTCAGGGCGTTACCGATATCAACAAGTACAGGATCAAAACAGAGGTGATGCCAGTGCGAGTACATTAGCTCTACGAATTACCGCCGCTTGGGACAATAATCACCAATGGTCGGGGTTAGCCCAATATGATCACGTGCATGGGTTTAATCGAGGAAACTTCAATTCTGTCACCGAAAATATTGCTACTAGTCCCATTTCAGATGTGCCAAGCAGTGAATTAAATCAGTTTTGGATGCAATATTCATCTGAGACTAATTGGTTGGTAAAAGTAGGACGGCAACATTTAAATTTTGACAATGAACGCCATATTAGCAGTGTTGAATTTTGGCAAAATGATCAGACCTTCGATGCCGTGTTACTGCACTATGCTGATGGTATTAAGTGGGATTTTAATTATGCATATTTGACTAAGGTGCACAGAATATTTTCTGATGATGCTGGTGTTATTTTGCCTGAATCTGATCCTAGATTTGAAACCAACCCAATCAGACCTTTCTCAGAACTAGGAAATCACGATCACAATAGTCATATGTTTAATTTGTCGTATGCTGTAAATCCATATGTATCTTTAACAGGCTACGCATATCTGCTCAACAATAGTTCCGCCCGACAGTTTTCTAGCGATACTTTTGGAATGCGTATTGAAGGTCAGATTAAACCTGAAGCTATTAAATATGGTTACAGTGCCGAAATTGCCCACCAACAAACAAGTAGTAGTAGCCCTTGGGACTATAATGGATTTTATTTTTCAGCAGAAGTAAGCGCACAATATAAGAGTCATGAAATCAGTATTACCCATGAAAGACTTAGCCAAGATAACGGCTTAGCCTTCGTTACTTCATTAGGTAATAATCATTTGTTTTTAGGATGGGCCGATGTGTTTCAAAGTTATGCGAATGCTCAAGGGTTAACTGATACATTTGTCACTTATCGAGGGAGAAGTGGAAAACTGCGCTGGCGGGCTTTATTGCACCAATTTAATAGTGCATCGTCTGGCAGGACTATAGGGTATGAAGTCGATCTTGAGGTGGCATATCGCTACACGCGAGATTGGGAGTTTACTTTTATTGCTGCCATGTTTTTTACTGATAACGGAATTGATGCAATACCAAGTTCTCAAGAAGATTTAACCAGTTTGATTGTATCGGCGTCATATAAATTTTAAATTTCTACTTCCAATCGTCGGCGTTTCCATCGTGACTGATAGTGATGCCGGATTGCTCATCGAAAAAATCGTATAACTCATCGGGCATTGGATTTTGTTTAACATCTAAGAAGGTTAATTTATCTAAAGCCGTAATATCCAAATCTTCAAGTTGATTATCCCAAAGATAAGCTTCTTCTAATGAAACGAGATCTGACATTTCTAACGATTGCAATCGGTTCTCTGTCATTCTTAATTTTTTTAAGCCTATAAGACCTGAAACATTCAAATGAGTAAGGTTGTTTTTAAATAAATATAAGGTTTCTAGATGGTTTAAACCTTGTATGTGCAACGACTTTAGGCGGTTGTTGGCTAAATTTAAATATGTTAACGCTTTTAAAGCACTAAGATCCGCCTGAGATATTTGATTTGAATAGAGCGAAAGATGTTCAAGCTTTGTAAGGCTTTCAATACCCTTTAGTGACTCAATGTCTTTTCCATGGCATTTAAGTTTTTCTAACCTTTCAATGGGCACAAGGTTTTGTTCTGCATGCTCGTTAATACATGCTAATAAAGCTTGGTCCTGAATGGCAATATTGCCTTTAACATATGAATGATAAGTTAAGAAAAAAAATAACGCCGCTTTCGCTAGGGTATTTATTGATTCTTTGGGCATATGACTAACTCCGTGGTTATCCTTTGCCATCCATTGGCTTGGTAGGATAAAGTAGGTAAAAAGCCGTCCTTGGCACAACAAATCATTATGCTTTTTTACGTCTGAGGAAGAAGCCCATTGTTACCAATGCAATCAAAGCTAAACTTGAGGGCGCATTTACTGGATTAAGTTGGGTGAAGTTAGCAAAAGCGAGGTTGCCGAAATTGCCCGTCCTAGACAGGGTTAATGGCGTTGCAGTAGTGCTCCAAGTACCATCGTGGGGAGCAAAACTCCTTGCTCTATGAGTGGTAAATTCGTCCGCAGTAAACTCAAATGGCACCATCACAAATATGGTATTAAAATTATTCGAAACATTGGTTAAACCAGTAACAGTGTTGTCTGTTAAAAAGTTGGCCATTATAGTTGCCGCTTCTAACGCCATGCTCTCATTACCAACGAAAGCCATAGGTTGGGTTACTCTGTCATTAAACCTTCCAAAATTAGTGAAAGAAACATCAAAAAGGTCATCACCAATTTGTAAATTCTCAATCCCTAGAGCTCTATCGCTCGTGCCCACAAGAATAGGGGTTGCATAAGATATAGTTGACACCGCCAAGAGCACTATGGCGACAGACGACAAAAAGATTGTTTTAATATTTGACTGAAACATAACTAATTCCTTTTTTGGATTAAAGCGTGTAAATATTGATAAAAATGAGTTTATGTGGGGGGATACGCCGCAAAGTTTTAGAAAGTTGCACTACGTCAATTTTTGTCGTTAAAAAACTTGGTAAACATTTGTAACAGTTTTTCCAAAAGTAAGACTTCATGCATAATCTTCGCGATGGTATTGTCATTTTGTTACATCATAAGAAAGACTCACACAGGAAAAACAATGAGATTAACCCTAGTAGCTTTAGCGACATGTGCAGCTTTGTTTGGTTGCCAACCCGCCTCTAATACTTCAGAAGCTGAAAGTACGACTTCTGTTACCCAACAAGCCCCATCAGCAAGTGAAATTGCTGAAGAAACCAAACGCTTAAATGCTTGGTTTGAAGAAAAGTATGAGGAAGGGGTGCTTAATAGTCCTATTCAATTAACCTTTTTAGGCAGAACGGAAAGACAAGACGAAATAGATGATTTTAGTGAACAAGGTTCACTCAGAAATATTGAGCGTAGCCGCAAAAATTTAGCAGAGTTAAAAGAAAAGTTTGATTACGACAAATTAACTGCGGACGCAAAGTTGTCATATGACATTTGGGTGTATTTAGCCGAAAGTGCAGAGAAATCATATGAGTTTAGAAACAACGCTTATGTGTTTGATCAAATGCAGGCCATACATAGTTTCTTCCCCCAACTGTTAATTGCATTTCATCGCGTCAGTGAACCTCAGGATATGCAGAACTATATTGCCCGTATTTCTGCAAGTGCAGTGGCAATTGACCAGTTGATTAAAGGCTCTAAAGATGTTGCTAAATTGGGTGTTAGACCGCCATATTTTGCCTTTGAGTCTGTGATTGATGAATCACAAAAAATCATTTCCGGACAACCTTTTACAGATGAAGGGGAGAGTTCGTTATGGTCAGATGCGAAATCTAAGATTGAGAGTTTAGTTGCCGCTGAAAAGCTAACCGATGAAGAAGCTGAGCAGATGCTACAGCAAGTAAAAGATGCTTTAGTAAACGAATTGCAACCGGCCTATGAGCGATTAATCGCTTGGCAGCAAGAGGACATGGTAAATGCCACAGAATTAGCGCAAGGTGCGAGCGCGCTGCCAAACGGTGATGCATATTACAATATGATGCTCGAGCAAAATACCACTACTACTTTAACGGCTGATGAAATTCATGACATTGGTTTAGCTGAAGTGAAACGCCTCCGTAGTGAGATGGAAAAAGTTAAACAAGAGTTTGGCTTTGAAGGAACGTTACAAGAGTTTTTTGTATTTCTTAGAGAAACCAAAGACGACGAAAGACTTTACTATCCAAATACTGATGCAGGGCGTCAAGGTTATATTGACGACGCAACTGCGGCAATTGATAAAATCAAAGCCGTGTTGCCAGAATACTTTGGTATTTTGCCTAAAGCTGACATGGTAGTTAAGCGCGTTGAGCCTTTTAGAGAGCAAGATGGTGCTGCACAGCATTATTTCCCATCAACCCCAGACGGTAGTCGACCAGGCGTGTATTATGCTCATTTATCTGATATGACCGCTATGCCAAAACGCGAACTTGAGGTTATTGCTTACCATGAAGGTTTACCTGGGCATCATATGCAAATCGCCATTGCCCAAGAGTTAGGCGATGTACCCACATTTAGAACCCAAGCTGGTTTTAATGCTTATGCTGAGGGTTGGGGACTTTACAGTGAATGGTTAGCTAAAGAGATGCCTGGCACTTATCAAGATCCCCTTTCTGAGTTTGGCCGATTAGGATCAGAAATTTGGCGTGCAATTCGTCTAGTACTAGATACAGGTTTGCATTCAAAGGGCTGGACTGAAGATCAGGCGGTTGAATACTTTATGGCGAACTCAGCGATAACCGAAGAACAAGCCAGATCAGAAGTACGCCGTTACTTGGTGCTTGTAGGCCAAGCGACTGGATATAAAGTCGGTATGCTGAAAATTCAAGAGTTAAGACGTTTAGCTGAAAGCGAATTGAAGGATAAATTTGATATTCGAGAATTCCACGATGTGATTCTAGGCGGTGGTGCAATGCCTTTATCTCTTTTAGAACGCCGTGTGGTTGATTATATTGACGCTAAAAAATAATCTGTTTCTGAGCTGCCAAGTAGTATTTTACTACTTGGCTTTTTAGTTTGAGGGACTAACTTAGAACAGTAAAATTCAAAGATGAAGTAACCTCCCTAAAGAAGACTTAACATTAAACCATACAGTTACACTGCAGACCGCGATTAACTTTCTCTTATAGCCAAAACAGCAAAATAGTACAAACAACCAAAAGACAGATGGAAACTATAATAATACGACCTAACGTATTATTTGCTTTTTCTAATAACCGAACACCATTAGTATTTTTTCTTGCATCAGAAGTATCCTCACCTGAGACCTCTAAAATGACAGCTGTGACATTGTCATGGCGCTTTTTTTCGGACAGTTTTGTTTCAACCAACATTTCTAACTGATGCTGTGAATTAACTTTTTCGATGAATTCACCTAGTTCTTTGGCATTGAAAAATTCCCAAAAACCATCAGAACAAACCACAAATCGGCAACTGACGCTTTCATATTGTTGGATGTCAAATTTAGGATATATTGGACCACCAATACTGCTATAAAGCTTGTTTTGATCAGGATGCGATGCTAATTCATCTTCGGTGATTTTTCCCTGAGATTGCGCCAATTGAGCAATAGAATGGTCAAGCGTACGTTTTAATACTTTGCCATTTGCAATTTGTATGACTCTGGAGTCACCGACATGGGCGCTGCACCAGTAATGTTGATGCAGTAATAATGCGCATAAGGTACTTTGAGCAAAGGCGTTTTCATTGCGCTGAATATTCAGTACAGTGTTATGAGCGTCTTCAATTAAGTGCTTAAGAAATTTATTAGGGTCCTGTATAGGAATACAAGCAGACCAAGTTTTGCGAGCAGATTCAATAATGGTTTGGGCTGCAAGTGCTCCTCCTAAATGACCACCCATTCCATCCGCGACAATGACAAGGTGAGTTTTACTTTGAGGATCTTCTAATACACAAAAGCTATCTTGATTTTCTTGTCGGTGACCAATATGAGAGATAGCAAAAGATTGGATTATCGCCACCTATTTGGTTTCCTTTTTGAAAAAATCGAAAGCTGAATTCTTACACTGAGCTTTCAGATTAATACATTAGGCTTTTAAGAAGCAAACTATCTTAGAAAATTATCCGTATACACATAAATTCTAGCTTCCCGACTCAGTCACTCATCGGACTTCAAACCTCGACCAAAGTATTCATTCAAGGTCGAAAATCAGGTATAGTCGGGGTATATTTTTGGTCACATAAAAAGCCTATGACAAATCAATTAGCCAAGGAAAAAATTAGAACCATAGTAAATGCGATAAAAAGTGAAGAAAAGCGTTTGCGTGCTAAGTATCCTGTATTATCACATCAGAATACTTTGGGGTTAATTATCCTACTTACTTCGTTCGCGACACTGATTGGTCTCGCTAGCCTTTATTACTATGCCATAATTCCAGCATGGGTATGTATAATACTTGCTGCCATGGTAACCTCAATTTCCCATGAAATTGAACATGACTTAATTCATAAACAATATTTCAGTAACCAACCTCTGGTTCATAATTTTATGATGCTTTTGGTGTGGGTAATGCGACCAAACACCATTAACCCATGGTATCGAAGAAAAATACATTTACACCATCATAAGGTTTCGGGAACTGAACAGGATTTAGAAGAGAGACTGGTCGGTAATGGTATTAAAAATCCATTTCTACGTTTTATTGTGGTGGTGGATGGATTATTAGGTCTAGTCATAAATCGCAAAACCTTCAAACGTGAAATCAAAGGGTTCAGTTTTAAGCGAGTATTTAATGCTGGTTTCCCGCTAACAACGGCTTACTTTATTGTGTTGTACACCGTCATTCTCTATCATCTTTTAAACTTGGCCTTGCCAATGTCTGAAATGATACCTGTGTGGGGACACTCGGTGTTATCTGTGTTTGAATTTTTGATGGTAGTTTTGATCTTACCCAATGTGATTCGATCCACATCACTTAACTTGGTTACCTCATCAATGCACTATTACGGCAAAGTAACCAATCTTTATGAGCAAACCCATGTGCTTACAAGTCGGTTATTTTTTCCGTTTCACCTATTTTGCTTTAATTTTGGTAAGACTCACACTATTCATCACTTTGTGCCGAATCAACCTTTCTATTTACGCCAAGCAATTAGTCGCAAAATAAACGAAATTATGCGACAGCAGGGTGTACGGTTTAACGACTTTGAAAGCATTAAAAACGCTAATTTATATATGAAGCAAGGCTGATTCTACTGCCTTGCTACATAATCGTTGGGTTGAACGTTACCTAACAAACTATTATCGATTGCACTCACTGTTGCAGTGTTCGAAAACACTTGTCGAACAACCAAGGTAGTAGGGTGCAATACAAATTGTCGATATTCTTGTCCAAATGGATCAGTGATTTGTTTAACATTGAATAAGGTCAATTGATCACCAGCCTGAACTTGATGAGTCCTACCTAAATTAATTTGAAGCTGATTATTTGCCACTTGTAAGACACGACCCATGGTAGGCTGGCAAGTAGCAAACTCCTCTAAATCTGTAATACTCTCTTGTAATAAGTGCTTAATATTTACGCCATAGTGACTGCGCCAGAAATCCAGTGAAGCTACATCAACAGAAGTAGTAGGGCTGTAATCCCATGGCGCTGTGGAGCGGTAAGACTTTGTATACAAGGTTTCGCCTGTAGCGCCATTGATCAGGTTCAAGGTGAAATCAAACGCGCGCAAATAAAGCGCATCTTTGTAAAATTCAAAGGGAGAGGATTTTTGTTTATTTACCGAAATATCATCAATGACTAAAGTCAGCACATATTGGGTATTGGTTTTATTAGCTAATGATTTAGCATGAGTACTCACATCCGCTTTATGCCAATCGAATACATAAGGTTCTATGTGGGCTAATTGCATTCCTGGGGTCAATTGATTCATCATTGCTTGCATATTTAAGGCAATTTCTTGCCCCATTTTTTGAACTCGCCCTGTAGATGCTTGAGCTTCGTATCTTATAGGAAAGTAAGTGGTAGCAATTTTCTTGGTATAGTCTGCTGCACTGCATTGGCTTTTTTGAGCAAATATGTCAGCTCTGATTGAAACCGTGACAACACCGTCTTCGTGGATTTCATCGATTAATTCGACACTGCTGACTTCACCCATTGCTCGAACTTCTAAATGATCATTCATCAACAAGCCGTTTGTGATTTTTTGCACGCTCCTTACGTTAGCGCCAGCAAAAAGTAAGGCTTGTTTAATCGCTTCCTCAGTAGCCAGTTGCCTCGCATGTTCGACATTTCCGTCCACTACCACTGCTTGTCCTGTTGCTGAAAACCAAGCTGCATTTAACTGGGCGCAAGTTAACACTAAGCAACTTAAAATAAACATGCGAATTTTTAACAATAATTTCATAGCACAGCCTTTTATCAAATGATCTGTGGGTAGTTGGAATGTGCAAGTTGACGAACTTCTAACAACGTCAAAGGTTTTACCAACCACAACGATTAGGATAACCATATACAACTAACATGCCATAACGCGGAATAATTTGTGAGCGAAACTGGTTTGATGGCATAAGGCTTGCTAAATGCTAAATATAAGATGATAAATAAGAATAAATTGCCGCTGTAGATTTTTATGTTTAAGCAGAATTTAAGCAAGAAATATGCAGTTTCAGCTAGCATCAAGAGGCCTTTAAAAATGCGTAATATGCTTACAACAATTCCAGTTAAACTTGTACTACACGCCTGTTTTATTGTAGCTATGCTTAGTGTTGCAGGGTGTCAGTCATTGTTTACTAAACATGTAGAGTGGGAAACCGTTCAACCTGAAGAATATCCTGTACTATCTGCTGTAGGTTATGCGCCTATCAATGCGCAAATAGGTATTGATGAATCAAGCAAACGCTTAATGGCAATAAAAGCGTCAAAGTTAGATGCTTACCGCGAGTTGGCAGAGCAAGTATATGGCCAAAAAGTTGACGGCGAACAGTCTTTAGCAAATCTGGTACTAACTGATAATCAACTTCGCAGCTCAGTCGAAGGGGTAATACGCGGGGCTAGAGTGATAAAAACTTATCCAGTCGGCGAAGACACTTATGCAACTGAGCTTGAGCTAGACATGGCCGTGGTCTACGACCTGTATTTAACCACAGCAAAACCTCAGCGCATTCGTAAAGTCAATTATTACTAAAGCGTGTTTGTCTTTGTGCATAAATACTTGGAGCCATTTTCATATGATGACTCATGTAAATTAAAACCTTTAATATCTATCTATACTTTTTAAGCCACTGAATAACTTCACCTATCATGAGAGCACGACTATTAGACAAATTATGATTGTCACCCTCATAAATAATCAGTTTATGTGGATGATTTTTGTTCTTGAGAATATCGGCAAAAGAGATAGATTATTCAACGTTGACGCGCTTATCCCCAGAGCCATGAATAAGTAAAATTGGCGTACCTCCTAATTCATCAACCCAATCCACAACAGATCGCTTTGATAACTCTTGCACTTTGTTAGCCTCGTAATTAGGCACTCTCGCCATATACACTTTTTCCATTTCTGAACGCCACTCTAATGATTTTCGAGCATCAGAATTTCCCGCTATACTCACAATGGCCTTAAGATTGTGCATTTGTTTGGCGACTAAATAAGATTGCATGACACCTCGACTCCAGCCGACTAACGAAATCTGAGACATATCAGCCTCGGGTATTTCAACTAAGATTGATTGCAAAGCAAGCACATCGTTGACATCATCACCGCCAAATTCATCTTTCCCGTTGTTTGGAGTGTTATTTGCCCTCGATCCCCGATACTGGCTTCCAATAACGACTAAACCGGCGGAAGCTATCTCAGATGTAACATAAAACAAAAGACTTTTTGGCGAAATTAAATAATGGTTACAGAATGTTATTAAGATGATGTTTTTGAAACATATTCTGGTTTGCCAAAGATTTAACAGGGCGGATAAACAAAAAAAGCACCCTTTTGGGTGCTTTTTTTGTTGGTGGTATTAGTTCGTTCAGGCAGTAATGCCTTTGCCACTGGTTTCACCAGTAGTTTTTCCTGCGCGGTCGTAAGTCATGCTCTCACGAGCTCTTAGTTCTAACATAGTATTGCGAAGATGTACTAGACGCAATTGACCATGCTCGACCGAGCGGCCGTTTATTTCAGTTAAGTACTTGCATTCATCAAGCACTTTCTTGCATTCAGCGAATAAAGACTCGCATGCTGCATCTGTAATGTTACCAGCACTAGCATTGCGGTTATACAAGATCTCTACAGCTTGATCTTGAGACTCAATTCGCTCCAACAGCGCTTCTTTGTGTTTTAAAAGTTGCATCAAGGTTTCAGGCTCGCGAGAAGAAATTAAATGTAATTCCTGCTCTAGCGTGTCTTTTAATTCACTAAGTTGCTCTAGTTGTTTCGCAATTGCATTCTCTAGACTTGTTGCCATAGTATTCTCTCTTTTATGCTCTGATGCCTAAAATTTGAGCTTCTAACACTGCTATTTTCTTAGCAAGCGCTTCTGGGTTTACTCTGTAATCTCCGTCCGCAATCGCTTTTTTAAGACGATCCACCTTCTCTTGATTAACTGGAGCTTCCGAACCTTTCTTTTGAACATTCGACAATTGCTGTGCCGATTGTGTTAAAGAAACAGAATCTTGCCTAGGTGCAGACTGTGCAGATTGCGTCGCCGCTCCTTGACTGCCAGCGGCTTTTTGCCCTTGAGCTTGCTGTTGGGCAAGCTTCTGAGCGTCCAACTGGGCTTTACCAGTATTGTTTACATTGTTTATTGACATAATAAATTCACCACCAAAATGTTACCTCTAAACCTTTATCGACCACTTGCGAAAAACCTTTAGGGTTAAAACTGACATTTTTTTGTCATTATTTCAAGTGACTACTTTGTTTTCGGCTTGAACCTTAAAAAGTTTAGTAAATCCTTTAGTTTTTACCAGCTTTAGGGTGATTAACCGAAGCTTAATAGCGTCACTAGTTTCCTATTTGCGTCCAATATTACGATATTTTGACGCACTTAATGATGTCTTTGCAATCCATATACCATGTTTGCAATATCCATTTTCCATATTCGATAATGAATAAAAAATTCTCTAGATATTAATGATTACCTGACTAACACTTACCACCCTCGCATTAACTACTCTTTCAGTAGAATTATTTTCAACTCTTATAGTGTCGCCCAGGTTTCCATCTTCAACTGCTATTGCGCTGGCTTCTATGGATAGCCCTTGGGTGACAGCAGACAATGTAACGCGATCACCTTTGCAAACGAAACACAGCATATTAGAAGTGATAATAGTCCCTTCGCGCACTCGTCGTTTTAATCGAGCACCTTTTACAATCTCCAATGAATCAAATGTGGATCCTCGTAAACGCTGCTTATCTACCTCAGTCATACGGGTATTATAGGCAGAAAGCACTTCTCCTGGACTCATGGTATTGTTGGTAACGACCACTAATTGGGTTTGACTTATCGATACATTCAAAAAGGTGTACCAATTATTATCTCGACAAGATACTTTTACCGAAAAATTCGTTGTATCTGGAGAATAGTTGGGGGCTTCATATATAAATCCAGAGTGACAATCAGGAATTAACAATCTTTTATCTAGTTCGCGAACCAATATAGTGGCTTCTTCTGAAGCTGATGCTAATAAGTTTTGTTCTATATAAGCCAATGCTTCCTGCTGAATATCAGTCGCCTTTGTTTTTGCCTGACAAATAAATGCAAAATTAATCAATAAAAAAGTAAAGGCAAGGGTACGATATGTCGATAACCTCGTTATATGGTCAAGTTGCATAGAAAAATCCTCAGCGTTTTTTCTCATTAGAGTCCTGCCATTAATTTGGCAGAAAACAGTAAATCGATAGTGATTTGTCACTTGTTTTCACGGTTTTTCGATGTAACGCAACAATCATGCCGCAAAATTACAATGGGGGTCACATGTCGGGAATTTTAGATTCGGTCAATCAACGCACACAATTAGTGGGTCAAAATAGATTAGAGCTATTGCTGTTTCGTTTAAATTCGAAACAAAGATTTGGCATTAACGTTTTTAAAGTAAGAGAAGTATTGCAATGCCCACCGCTTACATCGATTCCGAAATTAAACGCTTTAGTCCGAGGTGTCGCTCATATTCGTGGGCAAACCATTTCAGTTATCGACCTTTCTATGGCAACAGGTGGGGCTCCCATTGCAGATCTAAAATCAGCTTTTATTATCATTGCTGAATACAACCGTTCAGTTCAAGGATTCCTTGTAGGCTCAGTTGAACGCATCATTAATACTAACTGGGATGCAATTTTGCCTCCTCCGCAAGGAGCCGGTCGTGCCAGTTATTTGACTGCTGTTACTGAAGTTGACAAAGAGCTAATCGAAATTTTAGACGTTGAAAAAATCTTAAACGAGATTTCACCTTTATCTACCGATGTGAGTGACTCCGTTGCCGACAACGTAGATGTTTCTAAAAGTAAAGATAAGATCATTTTCATCGCAGATGACTCTTCGGTAGCTCGCAACCAGGTTAAAAAAGCACTTACCACCCTTGGTTTAGAAATCGAAATGGCTAAAAACGGGTTAGAAGCTTTAAAACGTTTAAAAGAAATTGCAGCAGAAACGGGTGATGTGACAGACAAAGTAGGTGTTTTGGTTTCAGATATTGAAATGCCTGAAATGGATGGTTACACGCTTACCGCAGAAATAAAAAATACCCCAGAACTGAATCGCCTTCACGTGGTGTTACACACATCTTTAAGTGGTGTTTTTAATCAGGCAATGGTGCAAAAAGTGGGTGCTGACGATTTTATCGCCAAGTTTCACCCAGACGAATTGGCCCAATCTGTTCAGAAGTGGTTACAAACTGATTTGCGAGCTAAGCAATAGTGCAGAAAGAACTTTCAGAAGAATCTTATAAGCAGTTTTCAAGTTTCTTAAAGTTAAAGATTGGCATCACACTAGGTGATAACAAACAGTATCTGGTAAGAAGTCGCTTAAGCTCTATTTCCAGAGATTTTAATTATGATTCCCTAGATAAAATGATCTCGGCGATTTTGCAGGATAATAATCAAGCGTTAGTCGATCGCGCATTATTTGCCATGACAACCAATGAAACCTTTTGGTTTAGGGATTTATACCCGTTCGACATCTTAAGCAATCATCTACTTCCAGAGCTTGCTCAACAAAAGAATAAGATTCGTATTTGGAGTGCTGCTTGTTCGTATGGACAAGAGCCTTACAGCATTGCCATGATAATTTCAGAGTTCAATAATAAATATCCTACTAAACGGTTTAATCAAGTTGAAATTATCGCAACTGATGTCACCAATCCGGTTTTGGAACGGGCGGCGTTAGCTGAATATGACGAGCTTGCTGTATCAAGAGGACTCAGTAAAGAAAGGTTAAATAACTTTTTTACCCAGAATTCAGTCAAAAAATGGACACTAAATAGTGATATTAAAAAGTTAGTGCAATTTCGCAAATTGAATCTATTTGATAGCTTTTCTTCAATAGGTCAATGCGACTTGGTGTTTTGTCGAAATGTCCTGATTTACTTTGATGACAAGGATAAGGCAAAGATACTGCAAAAAATTTCCGCTCAGCTACCGGCAAATGGCAGCTTATTTTTAGGCGCGGCAGAATCAATCGCCGGTGCAGAACATCTGTTTAAAATGGTGAAACAATCGCAAGGCCTTTATTATTCTAAGCTCTAGCTTAATTGCCCCTTCTTAATTTCTACAAAAAATTACTTTTTTTCAACCATTGGCACATCAATTGCTGAGTCATCACAAATTCGAAAATTCGTTTGACGGTGACAAAATGGCAATTAGTTTGGATAAAATGGTCGGGTTCCATCATAAAGCGCTTCAAATCAGAGCGGATAAGATGGAAGTTATCGCCGGTAACTTGGCAAATGCCAACACCCCAGGCTATAAGGCTCGTGACATCAACTTCCAACAAGCTATGGCAAAGGCAAACTACGGCCAATCAGGCATGGTTACCACTCACCACAATCATATTGAAGGCGGCAAAGCATCTCAGTTTGACGTGCAATTTAGAATTCCAACTCAACCGGATACTGGAGATGGAAACACTGTAGATGTGCAAGAAGAACGTAACAATTTTTTAGAAACAGGCATGCGCTACGAAGCGGGACTAACCTTGCTAAGTGGCAAGTTTAGCGGCATGAAGAAAGCACTTAGCGGTGGAGGTCAAGGGTAATGAGCCTTTTTAATGTAATGAATATTTCAACTTCTGGCATGGCGGCAGAAAACGTCCGCTTGAACACAACTGCCAGTAATATTGCCAATGCCAATAGTGTTAGCAGTAGCTATGAGGAAACGTATAGGGCAAGGCATCCTGTTTTTGCCGCCGCTTTAGATAAAGCCAGTGCCGAGCAGTCAAAAGGTGTAGGCGTAAATGTACTGGGCGTTGTAGAAAGCAACAAACCTTTGAATGTTGAATATTCTCCTCACAATCCTATGGCAGATGAAAATGGCTATATCTATAAGCCAAATGTCAACATAGTAGAAGAAATGGCAGACATGATGTCAGCTTCCAAAGCATATGAAACCAACGTACAGGTTGCAGATACCACGAAAAGAATCTTTCGTCGTGTGTTACAGCTTGGACAATCCAGATAATCGCGTTTAGTTAGAGGATATACGAATGAATGTATTAGAACAGCGCGGACTTAATCGGGATTTATACTGGAACACAGAGCCAGAGATCCCAGTAGCAGACGGTACTGAGCAAACTTTAAAGCAAGAAGACTTTTTTGCACTTCTTACTGAACAGTTAGCAAATCAGGATCCGACAAAGCCGGTAGACAATGATCAAATGGTGGCGCAGATGACATCATTTACCACCGCAGACGGTATCTCTCAGTTGAATGAACAATTTACCTCGTTTGCCGCTTCTATGACGTCTAACCAAGCATTGCAAGCATCAAGCTTAATCGGCCAGACAGTATTGGTAAACGGCAATATTGGTCATAAAGAGTCAGCTGAAGCAGGATTGTCAGGGGTTATCATTAATGAAGACACCTCGCAAAACACTGAAATCAATATCTATGATGCTTCGGGCGCAGTAGTGCGAACCATGGATATAGGTACACAACCAGCAGGTAATATTCAATTTAACTGGGACGGCACTGACAACCACGGCAATCCATTGCCGCCTGGAGACTATGCGGTGCAAGTTCAAGGAAATGTGTTCGGTGAGCCGACCGCACTTCCAACAGCAATTAACAGACACGTTGATAGTGTGAGCCTTACTAGCTCTGGTCAAGGTGTAGTATTAAATCTAGATGGCGACGTGAGTATTAAGCTTGCAGACGTTATTCAAATCGGTAATTCATAGGAGTTAAAGCATGTCATTTAATATAGCACTCAGCGGTGTCGCAGCATCTCAAAAGGACTTAGACACTACCGCTAATAATATTGCGAACGTAAATACAGTAGGTTTTAAAGAATCTCGAGCAGAATTTGGTGACGTGTATGCGGCTTCATTGTTAGCTGCAGGTAGAACAAAAGTGGGTGACGGTGTTTTGACACAAGAAGTTTCTCAACAGTTTTCTCAAGGTTCACTTAGCTTTACTAATAACGCGTTGGATTTGGCAATTACCGGTAATGGTTTCTTTGCCACTGTCCCTGAGATTACATCAAGAGACTTTTCTTTTACGCGTGCAGGCCAATTTAAGCTAGACAGTAATAATTTTGTGGTCAATTCATCAGGCGACAATTTATTAGGTTTTCCGGTTAACCCTGATGGCACTTCTGCATCGGTTGCATTAAGTACTACCGTTCCAGTGCGAATTCCTGACTCTTCAGGTTCACCACAAATGACCACTGAAGTAGATGTAAGATTTAACTTACCAGCAGGTGATCAAATTAAAGATCCAACCGAATTTGACCCTAATGACCCTTTGACATATAACGCAGCTACATCAGTTACTGTCTATGATTCATTAGGTGACTCTCACGTAATGACCTATTACTTCTTAAAAGATAATGATCCAGCAGCGGTAAACGAGTGGTATGTGGCCACTGCAGTAGATGACCAATTGGTAGACGTTGCAAACTCGGATGGCAGTGATGCGGACCCTGCAACAGCTGTTAATACCTTAGGTTCTAACTCGGGTAATGCGGTTACGGCAGCTAAAATTCGATTCAGTGAAGGTGGTGATTTCATTGGTATTGAGTCAGCGGATGGATTAGCCCAACCAAACCAAAAATTCATTACTGAGGCCTTAGGTGGCACAATCTTATCTAACGGCTCAGATTCAACTCAACAAATTTCGATTGATTTTAACTTAGACACAACAGGTGCAACGCCAAACGAACCAACCCAGTTTGCATCAGCATTTGAGGTTACGTCTTTAGAGCAAGACGGTCTGCCAGTAGGTCGTTTAACGGGTATCGATATTTCCCCTGACGGTCTCGTACGTGCAACCTTCTCAAACGGTACATCTGAACCTATCGTTCGTGTTGCCCTTGTACGTTTTGCAAATGAGCAAGGCTTAACCCAGCAATCAGGTACTCAATGGAAAGAAAGTATCGAATCTGGTGAAGCGCTTGCAGGTGAAGCCACAACGGGTACTTTTGGTGACATCAACTCGTCAGCATTAGAACAAGCTAACGTAAACTTAACCACTGAGCTTATCGACATGATAATTGCTCAACGTAACTTTCAAGCTAACTCTAGAGCATTAGAAGTTAACAACCAGCTTAACCAAACTATCTTAAATATCAGATAGGATAATTAATTAGTGCTACTTGACGCTTAAGTAGCACTATTCATAATTTCTTCAAACCTTTCTTATTTGTGTTAATGATCTTTTGTTCTTTAATCATAGGATTCGATTTTTACGAATGCATGTTTGTGAATTGAGGGGAATACGCGCTTTTGAAAGCTTCGAAATCATGGATGATTTCGTAGAGCGCCCATGGATGGGTTTACAGCGTCTTTCAAAAGCGCGTATTCCCCTCAATTGCTAAACAAACAAAATGAGTAAAAAGCCAATCCTATGCTGCACGAAATAACGACTATCCCAAAGCTGGCATCCTTATTGCAAAACTTCCATTAAGTTAATCCATAACGTCAAACTTTGACATTAAGGCAAGCAAAATGGATAAGATGTTATACGTTGCCGCCAGTGGCGCTAAGCAAGATCTCATGGCTACAGCCGTGCGTGCCAATAACTTGGCGAACGCGCAGACCACAGGTTTCAAGGCGCAGTTAGAGCAGGCAAGAGCAATGCCGGCATACGGCCAAGGTTTGCCGACTCGCGTATTTAATATGACAGAAAGTCCGTCAAATAATTACGAGGGCGGCGCCATGATTACGACAGGTCGACCTTTAGATGTGGCAATTCAAGGTGATGGATGGCTGAGCGTACAAACTCCCCAAGGTGAAGAAGTATTTACCCGAGCAGGAAATCTTAATATTGCAGCCAATGGCGCATTGCAAGATGCCTCCGGTAATTTAGTAATGGGCGAAAATGGACCCATCTTTATGCCTATTCCAGTGGCTAATGTCACTATTGCCAATGACGGCATTATATCTGCTCGCTTACAAGGTGCCCCTGAAAACGTAGTTGAAGAAGTTGGGCGTCTTAAATTAGTTAATCCTCCTAAAGATCAAGTAAAGCGCCGAGAAGATGGGCTATTTGAGCTTAAAAGCGGAGAGATTGCCGAGCAAGATATAACGGTAGCCGTTAGTTCAGGAATGCTTGAAGGTTCCAACGTAAACGCGGTTGAAGAAATGGTCGAGATGATTTCACTACAGCGTCACTACGAAATGCAAGTGAAATTAATGCGCAAAGCTGATCAGCTTTCAACGCGCGGTAACGAATTACTTAGAATTTTCTAATAGCGAATTAAGTTCGCGGAGGTACAAGATATGCACCCAGCTCTATGGATCAGTAAAACAGGCCTTGATGCGGCTCAAACAGACGTTTCAGTGGTATCAAACAATCTAGCTAACGCTAGTACCATTGGATTTAAAAAAGACCGAGCGGTTTTTGAAGATTTACTTTATCAAAACATCAATCAGCCAGGTGGACGCTCTTCTGCAGATACTGAATTACCCTCAGGCTTGATGTTAGGTGCAGGTTCAAAAGTTGTGGCTACCCAAAAGACGCATACTCAAGGTAATTTGCTGACCACTGGAAATGCACTTGATCTTTCGATTCAAGGACGCGGCTATTTTGAAGTCTTAATGCCAGATGGCAGTTTGTCTTATACCCGAAATGGACAGTTCTCTTTAAACGACCAAGGACAGATGGTGACACCTGGGGCAGGTTACTTACTCCAACCAGTCATTACCATTCCACCTGACGCACAGCAAATTACCATTTCTCAAGATGGTCAGGTATCTGCGCAGTTAAGAGGTCAGGCGGAACCACAGGTGCTTGGACAAATCAATATTACAGACTTTGTGAATCCAGCGGGACTTCAGCCTAAAGGTCAAAACCTTTATGTGGAGACAGCGGTATCTGGTGCTCCTATTCAGGGTATTCCAGGGTTAGAAGGACTTGGTGGTTTATCACAAGGCTCGCTTGAGACCTCAAACGTTAATGTTACCGAAGAGCTTGTGAATTTGATTGAAAGTCAGCGTTTGTATGAAATGAACTCAAAAGTGATTTCATCAGTGGATCAGATGTTAGGTCAGGTCATTCAGCAGCTATAAGGCAAGATGATGTATAACACTAAAAAACACATAATCAGTTCCTTCATGCTTTTAATAGCCAGCTATTTCGTTGTTGGGTGTTCGAGTACATCTACTGAAGCGCCTATTGCGGACGACCCATTTTTTGCGCCAGCGACCCCAATTTATAAACGCGAAGAAATTGCAGAAACGGGAAGCCTGTTTACTCAAGCGGCGGCAAATAGTTTGTATTCGGACGTAAAAGCGCGCCGCGTTGGAGATATTATTACTGTGGCGTTGCGTGAAAACACCAATGCATCTAAGAGTGCTGGAACCGTTACATCAAAAGCGTCAAATGTTGATGTGCAACCGATTTTAGGGCTAGGTAATAATCCAATTCGCATAGGTAACGAAGCGATTCAATTTGGGATGAACTCCAGCAACGACTTTTCTGGAGATGCTCAAGCAAATCAAAGTAATTCATTGCAAGGCAATATTTCGGTAACCGTGGTTGAAGTAATGCCCAATCAAAACCTCGTGATTCGCGGTGAAAAATGGTTAACCTTGAATAGTGGTGATGAGTATATTCGACTCACCGGTATTATCAGACCCGCGGATATTACCCCTGACAACGAAATTCAATCGACCAAAATCGCCAATGCAAGAATTCAATACAGTGGTACGGGTAGTTTCGCGCGAGCGCAAGAAAAAGGCTGGCTGACCAAATTCTTTAGTTCTCAGTGGTGGCCGTTATGAGACGTTTAATTCAACAACTTGTGCTGCTATTAAGTGGTTGTTTACTAGTTTTGTCTCCACATTCAGCGAGCGCCGCTAGCCGTATTAAAGATTTAGCTTCAGTCCAAGGGGTGCGTTCAAATCAACTAGTGGGATATGGACTCGTCGTTGGTTTGCCAGGCACTGGGGAAACTAGTCCCTTTACCGAACAATCCTTTAGAACCATGCTAAAGAATTTTGGCATTAGTTTGGATGATAACGTAAAACCGAAAATTAAGAATGTGGCAGCAGTGGCTGTACATGCAGAATTACCAGCTTTCGCTAAACCGGGACAAACCATTGACATTACAGTGTCGTCTATTGGCGAAGCGTCAAGTTTGCAAGGCGGAACCTTATTACAAACCTTTTTAAAAGGGTTGGACGGTGAAATTTATGCCGTCGCTCAAGGTTCATTAGTAGTGTCAGGATTTGGGGCTCAAGGTAACGATGGCTCTCGAATTGTCGCCAATACGCCAACCGTAGGTACTATTGCCAACGGCGCCTTGGTAGAGCGAAGTGTTCCAAGCGGTTTTATGCAAAATGATTTTCTAACCTTAAACCTGAATACACCTGATTTTTCTACTGCGCAAGCAATGGCGGATGAAATTAACCGTCGCCTAGGTGCAGATCCGGCGAATGGTTATTCCATTGCATCGCCCATAGATGCAGCCTCGGTTAGAGTCAGTGCGCCCCGAGATGTCGCACAACGAATCGGCTTTCTCGCCACTATTGAAAATTTCCAATTTACACCTGCACAAGCACCTGCGCGCATCGTTATAAACAGTCGCACCGGCACTATAGTTGTCGGGCAAGATGTGAAGTTATTGCCTGCTGCCATTACTCATGGCGGATTAACAGTAACTATCAGTGAAAATGTAGACGTTGCTCAACCGAACCCTTTAGCTAATGGGCAAACCGTAGTAGCCCCGCGTTCAGTAGTAGATGTGGATTTGGCAGATAGTCGGATGTTCAAATTTGAACCTGGCGTATCACTGGATACCTTGGTACGCGCGGTAAATGAAATTGGCGCAGCACCAGGGGATTTAATGGCGATACTTGAAGCATTGCGTCAAGCCGGTGCTTTACATGGCGAATTAATCGTTATTTAGAGATTTTATATGGACCTAGCAAATAGCACAAAATCGCAATTAGAAATGTCCCGTACTGTTCATGATATGAGTAGTACGGATTTGTTGCGTCAAGCTGCCCAGAAGGGAGATAAAGCTGCATTAAAAGAGGCCGCTCAACAGTTTGAAGCGATTTTTGTGCAAATGCTGCTCAAGTCTATGCGTAAAGCTCAAGAGGCGTTGGCAGACGATGATAGCCCGTTTAACTCAGAACAAGTCAAATTTTATCGCGATATGCACGATCAACAATTAGCCACAGATCTTTCTTCTAAAGGAAGTTTAGGACTTGCGGAATTAATCGTGCAACAAATGAGTGTGAACGAAGAAGGTTTCATGCCAGCAAGTGCTATTCGTAATGATGCTAACTTGTCCCCTATGAATCGATTTCAAGTTCAAATGCGACAACGGGCAGAGAGCATTATGGAAAATGCGAGTGCTGCTAGTAAACAAGCTATGTTTTCATCCCCTGAAGATTTTGTGCAATCACTTTATCCTCAAGCTCAAGCGGCTGCCCAGTCATTAGGAATAGATCCTAAAGCCTTGCTAGCACAGGCCGCGGTAGAAACAGGCTGGGGTAAATTTATTATGCACCAGCCAAATGGCGAAAGTGCCAATAATCTATTTGGTATTAAAGCCGACAGTCGCTGGTCAGGCAACAAGGTGGTAGTAGATACCATTGAATTTAAAGATGCATTACCGCAAAAACAGCAAGCGGCATTTAGAAGTTATGAAGATTTCAGTGCGTCATTAAATGACTATGTCAGTTTCGTTAAAAACAATCCGCGTTATCAAGATGCTGTTAATCAAACGCATGATCCTAAAGCCTATTTTGAAGCACTTCAAAAAGCCGGATATGCCACAGATCCTGAATATGCCAACAAGGTTATGTCTGTCTATGAAGGAGACTTAATGAATGGGTTATTGCCATGATTAGAAATGCTGATTTATATACCCTGGCAACCTCGGGTTTAAATGCAAGTAGTAAATTACTGGCAACCACGAGTAACAACATTGCGAATATCAATAGCGAAGGTTATGTGCGGGAACGTACTCAGTTTACTTCGCGACTAAATGGTGGCGTAGATTTTGGTTTTACTGATCGTGTACTTGATGTATTCGCTCAAAACCAGCTAAGGCGGGACACTAGTTTGGTTGGACAATATCAGGCTTTTTACGACAGAGTTGAAGGTTTAGATAATACCCTAGCCAGCGAAGCTAACAGTATATCCAGTGCAATGACCAAATTTTTTGAGTCAATACAAACGGCGTCTGATGATCCTACTTCTATGCCGTCTAGAGACGCAATAATTGGTCAAGCCCAAGGGATGTTGAATCGTATCAACCAACTTGGCGATTATATGAAAGCTAAAGAAATAGAAGTAGAACAGCATATTGAAGCATCTGTTTCTAAAGCTAACAGTTTAATCAAGCAAATAGGCGAATTAAACGAAGCCATTCAGGTAGCCCAAGGTAACAGTGTGGTCGATACGCCTACCAAATTATTAAATCAACGAGATTTGGCAATTCTAGAATTATCTGAACTTGTGGCCATAGATGTCAGGCAAAGTTCAAACAATAATGACAATGGCTTAGTGGTGAATTTAAAATCCGGCGAGTCACTGGTATTGGCAGACGGTGCGTTCAACGTATTTACCGTTGGCGGTGAGCCCGATTACACCAATAGACAACTGCAATTGTCCACAGACTTTCAAAAGTTTAATAAAGCCGACACCAAAATAAATATAGTAGAGCAGGATTTAGGCGGTGCTTTAGGCGGTGTGTTTAAATATCGAGAACAAGTGCTAGAACCGGCAGAACGGAACCTAGGCAAATTAGCGACAGTGTTAGCTGATACGGTAAATACACAAAACCGCCAAGGTATGGATTTAGATCAGCAGCTAGGGCAAAACATCTTCAGTATCTCGGATTTTCGAGGCATAAATTATCCAGACAATAGTGATTTATCGCTAAGCATAAAGGGTCGAATTATCCCTGGTGGTTCCAGTGAGATAACCAATAATGATTATAGAATCACTGTGCTTACAGCACCTGCTGGTGCGCCAGCAACTTTCGATGTACAAGTTGCCGCAATAAAAAATGATGGTACGCCGCAATTAGATGAAAACAACAATCCTATTACTCAAACGCTGACAGTAACGGCAGCTCAAGGTCAATATAATGCCACCATCGGTGGTATAGAATTAGAATTTGCCAGTGGGGCAAGTTATGCCGTTGGCGATGAATTTTTAGTGCAACCAACACGATTAGCTGCGGCAAATTTAAACTTAGCCACTACAAGAGGTGAAGACTTAGCCTTTGCTAAACCCATAAGAATTGATGCGAACATCGACAATTTAGGCGACGCCAGTTTAATCGCGACTAAGGTCACCAATACCAATGTGGATAATACATTTGCTAATCCTAATGCGTCCGCATTTAATGGTAACGCAGGAATTCATGCTCCTGGCACTAGTCCGTCGCCAATATTTGGTGCGCCAGTGTCGGTTAGATTTACCGCTACCGATGAGTATCAAGTATTAGATTCAAACGACAATGTGATCACTACAGTGTCAGGGGTTGCCGACCTCAACAACTTGATAGAGCAAGCTAAGGCGACTGGAGTTCCTGCATGGCCTGCTGAATTCGCCGCACTTAGCGATTACCCTGGTTATGACTTTTCTTTACAAGGGATCCCGCAAACCAACGACGAATTCAGTATTTCATTTAATCAAAACGGATTTAATGACAACAGAAATGCGTTGGAATTAGCTTCATTGCAACAACAATCTTTGGTTCGACAAAGCAATTCAAGTTTAGGTAATCCGGTTAACTACAATGAGTCTTTTGCCACCATAGTGGGGCAGGTGGGAGCTGCGACTTCTAGCGCAAAAATAGATTTGGAAGCTGCCAACGTGATGAAGACTCAATCAAGTGAATGGTTTGAATCTAGTTCTGGCGTAAGTTTAGATGAAGAAGCTGCCAATCTTATACAGTTTCAACAAAGCTATGCAGCTGCGGCGAGGATCCTGAGCTCTGCACAAGAAATGTTCCAAACTATTTTACAAGTAGCCAGATAAAATCGATAGGGTAGAGACATGAGAATTACAACGAATCTAATTTACGATCAAAATTTACGGGCTATCAATAACAGTCAGGGACAACTTTCGGATATACAAACTCAACTGGCTAGCGGCAAGCGAATTTTACGACCATCCGATGATCCTGTGGGATCCGTGCAAGTTATTCGAATAACCGAAGAAATCGATAAAATTGAGCAATATAAGCGCAATATCGATTTAGCAGTAAACAACCTAGAGTTGCAAGATACGACATTGCAAAGCATGAATACTATTGTAAATCGTGCGCGAGTATTAACCGTTCAATCGGGTAATGGCATAGTATCAACGGAAGATAGAAAGGCTATTGCTGCTGAAATATCGCAAATTAGAAATCAAGTTATAGACTTGATGAATTCACAAAACGCTGCGGGTGAATATATTTTTGCAGGGTATCAATCGAGCAAGCAAGCGTTTGAATTTGATCCAGCGGATGCTAGTAATCCCATTCGTTTTGTTGGGGATGATGGAACTAATGCTATTCAACTATCTGATAGTGTGTCAATTCAAACTACTACATCAGGTAAAACCTTATTCGAAGATGTAAGAGCAAGATTGGACATAAATGTTACCGGCTCTGCTGGGTTAACATTTAACAGTTATCAGATGCAAAGTCAGGATGATTTTGATTTATTTCATACCGCCAATTTTGACGCAGGCGTGCCGGCCAATAATGCGTTTCAACTTGAAATTTTACCCGGCAACCAAGTGCAAATAACAAACTTGGGGACTGGCGCTGTAGTGGATACCAGAAGTTATCAAACCAATGAGCCTGTGGTTATTGCTGGAATGGAGTTTGACATTCAAGGTGTGCCTGGGGATACCTTGAACTTTGATCTAGCGCGTCCAGAAAAAACCAACCTTGCAGAAACACTTCATAAATTTTCAGTAGCGCTGAACAATAACACTATCACTGATGGAGAGTTTCAACGTGCCATTAGTGATGCTTTAGTGGGATTAGACAATGGGTTGAACAAAATGGCCCGTGAAAATTCTTCTGTTGGTGCCAGATTAAACATTGCTGAATCTGTGCGAGGCTCTTTATTAGATGCTGGTGTTGCAAATGAAAGAGCTAGAGGTGCAATTCAGGACGTGGATTATGCCAAAGCATCTTCGGATTTTGCAAAACAAGAAACAGCTCTTGATGCAGCGTTTGCCTCTTTTCCGCGCATTGCAAACCTCTCTTTATTCAACTATCTATAATTTTTTTCTCCTAAAAAAATGACCTCAGTCGGTTTCACTGAGGCATAATTTCTAGCTCCAGTCAGTGTTCAATATTTAAGGGCGGCAATTTTTTGCCGCTTTTTTGTATTTTTTTTTAAATTTTGTTTAAAGGGTTTTTCTCCCTTGTCGATAACCTTAAACGAGAGAGCCAGTACATACACTTTTTAGTTTTTAGGAAGTGATGTTCTACAATTTGAAAAAAATCACCGGAGTTCGTCCGGCTGCCAGCAAGCGCTGGACTGAGAGTGTAGGAGAGACTTATGTCACTTTATGTTAATACAAACGTGTCGGCATTAAATGCCCAGCGTCAGCTTTTCAATTCACAAAATTCATTAAACACGTCTTTTGAACGTTTATCTTCAGGTATGCGTATCAACCGAGCTGCAGATGATGCTGCCGGTCTACAAATTTCTGATCGTATGACGTCTCAAATTAATGGTTTAAATCAAGCAGTAAGAAACGCGAACGACGCAATTTCTCTTACGCAAACTGCTGAAGGTGCTCTAGGTGAAACTACTAATTCACTTCAACGTATCCGTCAGCTAGCGATTCAATCTCAAAACGGTATTAACACCGCAGACGATAGAAGAGCTTTGCAAGATGAAGTTACAGCGCTACTTACTGAAATCTCACGTGTTGGTACTGATACTCAGTTTAACGACACTAACATTCTAGACGGCGCTTACGGTGCTAGCTTCCTAGTGGGTTCTAACGTTAACCAAAAAATTGACGTAGACTTAACAGCTCAAGCTTTCACAGCGACTGGTCTTGCAGTTAACGCGGTTGATATTAGTACTTCTGCTGGCGCTTCAGCAGCTATGGCTTCTATCGATGCGGCATTATCTACCGTTGGAGCTACCCGTTCTGAACTAGGTGCATTAACTAACCGTTTCCAATCTACTATTCGTAACCTTTCGAATGTAACTGAAAACGTGTCAGCAGCACGTTCTAGAATTCAAGACACTGATTTCGCAGCCGAAACAGCGAACTTGACTAGAAACCAAATCATTCAGCAGGCTAGTACATCTATACTATCTCAGGCTAATCAGCGTCCACAGGCCGCTCTTCAGCTATTAGGATAAGCCTAAACTGACCCTACTGTTTGGGGAATGAAGCCAGGAGGTAGTTACCAGCTTTGACTAGCCAAACAGCAGAGAGAAAAGGCCACTCTCTTTAATTAAAACGGCAGTCGGCCAGGCATTAAGCCTGGCCTCACAAACTTTTTTTAAAAACTTTGGCATTTTTGCTAAAGGTTTTTGCGTGTCTGTTCGATAACTAAATTAACCAAGCTGATACAACAAAAACAATACAGCAATTGGTCACTATCTTTCATTATAGTTTGAAGATTTTAAAGTGGTGGAAAACCGCTAACGGTCAAGTCATGCCTAATGAAAAGTAGAAAAATTGACAGGTGCAAACCGAATGCCGAACTGCTGACTGACAGGAATGATGCCAGGAGGTAGTGAGAGGTATGAGGTCTGGAACATCATACCCGCCTGTCAGCAATGAGCTTTCGCTCTGTTACAGCATATATGCTTCGCTATCTAGTGATGATAACGAACGAATCAGTCCGTGATTCACTGATATTAAAGCAGATTATATGCCAGGAATGCTAGTTTTTTGCTCAATTTTTTATAAAAGAGCAAGTATTGGAAATCGTTAGGAGTAAATTATGTCACTTTTTGTAAATACTAATGTGAGTTCTTTAAGCGCTAGACGCTTTATGAATGAAACAACTACCAATTTAGGTACAGCGTTCGAAAGATTATCTTCAGGTTTGCGTATCAACAGCGCCAAAGATGATGCCGCCGGCCTACAAATTTCTAACCGTATGACGTCTCAAATTATGGGGCTTGATCAGGCGGTTCGCAACGCAAACGATGGAATTTCATTATCGCAAACCATTGAAGGCGCCTTGCAAGAAACCACAAACGCATTACAACGAATTCGCGTACTAGCGATTCAGAGCCAAAACGGCATTAATGCAGTTGAAGACAGATTTGCTTTGCAAAAAGAAGTATCCGCATTAAAGCTTGAAATTTCAAGAATTGCGTCGACTACACAATTTGCAGGGGTAGATGTACTAGATGGCACTTTCTCTTCTAAATTTTTAGTCGGTGCTAACGTTGGTCAAACTATCAGCGTGAATGTAAGTCGCCCAGGTGGATTTGGCTATTTAGGACTCTTTGGTGCTCTAAACTTATCCGTGTCTACGCCTTTAGCAGCAAGCGCTGCCATGACAGCGGTTGATACCGCCATTGATGTCGTTGACAATAAACGAGCTGATTTGGGGGCGATACAAAACCGTTTCCAATCCACCATCAGAAACTTATCTAATATTAGTGAAAATGTGAGTGCTGCGAGATCTCGAATAAGAGATACGGATTTTGCTGCCGAGACTTCAAACCTCACAAGACTACAAATTATTCAACAAGCCAGCACTTCGATTTTAAGTCAGGCGAATCAAAGACCTCAAGCAGCATTAAGTCTGTTGCAAGGATAGGAAATCAAGCTTTATCCGATTTCCAAGCGAAACTAGTAGTATTTTATAGGCTTGAGAGGCCCTCTCTGCGCCAAGGAAGGTGCGTATATAGAGGATTTTGCAAGAATAAAATGCCGACTAACAAGACTGAGAGTGTAGGTTTTGGTTGAGAGGCCAGTATACGTTCTACAATCCTGCCAGTCGACGAAACAGTTTGCTCCAACTCCTAACGTGAGCAATTTGGCTGAGCCGCCCCTTGGCTCAGCCCTTTTTTCATTTAAGCACAGTTCACAATAAATTTAGCAATATTTCTTAATTTGCCAAGTTTTTGTTGTTATAAATATCTAAGCATTTCCTGTGCCAAAAAACTTCATTTAAGCTAACCATTATTCTCAATACTTCATTTGATTCCATCTGTATAGGTTCCTCGTTACCCCTGAAATCACGTTTAAATAACTTTTTTGGCGGATATAAAGTTTAATAAAAACAATGATATATAAATAATTTTAAAAAATTATTATTTTTTTCTAAAGTTTCTTTAGTTAGGGCCGATACCTTTAGCTGAGGGGTGATATAAGTTTTTTTCACCAAATATGAGGTCTGAACCTTGGGCCTAGTGAACCCGAGGTAAAGTTAAACGAAAGAAAAGTAGTCAGGAATCCGTCGTATGTCGATGGCTCTCTCAATTTCTGGCTTATGGAGGTAGTAAATGTCTTTATTTGTAAACACAAATACAGCTGCGCTGAATGCGCAACGTCAATTATTTGATTCTAGTAATTCTTTAAACAAATCATACGAGCGTTTATCGTCTGGATATCGCATTAATAGTGCTGCTGATGACGCAGCAGGTTTGCAAGTATCGACAAGACTTACCTCGCAAATTAATGGATTAAACGAAGCAGTTCGCAATGCTAATGATGGCATTTCTTTGACCCAAGTTGCAGAAGGTGCTTTGGGCGAAACAACTAATGCGTTACAACGTATTCGACAATTGGCTGTACAATCGCAAAATGGTATAAATTCAGCGGCAGACCGTAATGCACTTAATAAAGAAGTATCATCTCTATTACTAGAAATTTCGCGTATTGCGACAACCACTGAATTTAATGGTCAAAATATTTTTAATGGTTCCTTTAACGCGAGCTTTTTGGTGGGGGCAAATGCGGGGCAAACAGTTGCCGTTGATCTGCGAGCTGCTGCCATCCCAACTGCCGGTTTTAGTGCCACAGGATTAGGTATAAATGGTGTTTCTATTGCTACATCTGCAGCGGCTGCAACGGCATTAACTACTATTGATAACGCACTATCTGCGGTAGGAACTATTCGAGCAGGTCTTGGTGCGTCAGAAAACCGTTTTCAATCTAGTATCCGAAATATTGCAAACGTAAGTGAGAATTTGTCAGCCGCCCGTTCGCGTATTCAAGATACTGACTTTGCAACAGAAACTGCAAATCTAACTCGAAATCAGATCCTTCAGCAGGCATCCTTATCCGTCTTGTCGCAGGCTAACCAGCGACCGCAAGTAGCATTATCGTTATTAGGTTAATAGATATTGCGTTAAACAGTTGCGTTGAACGGGCGGTTCACCATGCAGTATCGGTGCAACCGCTCCTCTTTTAAAAGGAGTGTATTATGGATTCCATAAACACAAGAATTGGTCAGTCGGTAGCGCGAGAAGCTGCTACTACTATCAATGAAAAAACCTTTACTAATGCTAACCTAATCGGGTTTCAAACCGGAGCAAGCGCTTTTTCTGGTGGTGAAAACGCTGCCGTTTTTCAACAAGTAAGATTTGTCGATAAAGCTGTAGCCGACTTACCAAGTAAAGCTCTAGAGGAAAAAAAGCTAAAGGAAAATTTAGCTAATGCCGATAAAGAGAAGAGAGAGGAAAAAGTCAATATTTCTGAGGCAATCGGAGATATTAGTGAATTTTTGCGAGCACGCGGCACTGAACTTGCATTTTCAATTGACAATGGCACATCACGTCAAGTGGTGACCGTTATGGACAAGCAAACAGGTGACGTGATACGGCAAATACCTTCCGAGGAAGTGTTAGATTTTGCCGCAAGAATTCAAGAGCTTGCCGCTAATCCTGACAATTCGTCAGGTGTTTTAGTTGATGGGCGGGCATAATATGAGGTGAAACTATGTCGATTCAATCTTTGGGTGTAGGTTCTGGGCTAGATCTAGAATCTTTGGTACAACAGTTGTTACAAGCAGAACGTTTGCCTAAACAACAAAGATTTAATCAACAAGAGCGCGCCTTAGATAGTGAGATATCTGCTATAGGGCAAGTAAAGTCTAAATTGTCTGAATTTGAAGATGCAGTTAAGGCATTACAAGATATCAATAATCTATCAGGGCGCACCCCTGATATTGAAAACCCTTCTGAAGGCAATGAACCTTTTACGGCAACGCCTTCAAATTCAGCCGTTCCAGGCAGTTACCAAATTGCAGTGTCACAACTTGCTCGTGGTAGTCGAATTGAAACTGCATCAGCTTTAGATGGCGGTTATAATAGTTCTGACGAGGTTATACTAAGCTCTGGCACTGCTGACCTTACGTTCAAAATTGGCGACAGTGGCGAAGAATTTACAATCACTGTTGCTGCCGGTACAACTTTATCCCAACTACGTGATCAAATTAATGACGACGAGAATAATTTCGGCGTTAATGTAAACGTGGTGAATACCAATACCGCGGATGGCGGCACACGATTGGTATTTACTTCAGATGTCACTGGCGTCGGGAACGACCTTCGAATTATCAACAAAGATAACAATGCTGAATTAAATAAACTGAGTACCACGGACTCAACAGAAACAGCTACTTATCTAACCCCTAAGCTTTATGCACAAAATGCAATTGCCACTATCGACGGCATTGAAGTGCAAAGTGATACCAATGCATTTGAAGATGCTTTAGAAAACATTCGATTTGATGTTCGAGAGTTATCTGACTTAGATACTAATGGCGACCCTATCGCTTCTACATTAAAAGTTGGGTTTGATGTTGAAGGGTTAAAAGAAAATATAGAAACCTTTGTCGAAAAGTATAACGAGCTCTACGATGAACTAGACAGATTAAGTAGCTATGGTCTAACTGAAGATGATAGTGACGGCCCTTTAGCGGGGGATTCTACCGTTCGTGGTATTTTATCTGGTCTTAGTAATATTCTTGGAAGCGCAGTGGCAGATTCAGAGTTAGGTGGATTATTTTCACTTGGTATTGAATTGAATATCGACGGACGTTTGGAAATCGGTTCTACAGACTTTGGATTAGGTACAGGTTCCGAGCGTTTAGAAAGAGCACTAAATGATAATTTTGACGATATCGCGGTGCTGTTTAATTCAGAAAACGGCATTGCGAGCCGTCTAAATACGTTTACCAAAGAATATACTCAATCATCTGGCATTTTGTCCGATAGAGAAAGTAGTATCAAATCTCAACAAGATCGTATTGCAGATGATATTGAGCGTTTTGAACGCAGAATGGATAGTTACGAGCAAACCTTGCGCGCTCGTTACCTGAGTCTGGATACGACTGTTGCACAATTACAAAATACAGGAAATGCGCTATTCGCTGCGTTAGGAGGATTACAAAATGTCAATTAGAGCAATTAATGCTTACCAAAAAGATAGTTTAAAGCAAAGAATTGCTTCTGCTGATCCCCATCAGTTAACCTTAATGTTAATGCAAGGGGCGCTTGATCGTTTAGCTTATGCTAAAGGAGCTCATGATCGTAATGACATTAAAGCCAGAGCAGAATTTGTTGCCAAAGCAACGGCGATTTTTATTAATCTGCGCGATACATTAGATACTAATATTGGTGGAGAATTTGCAGAAAACCTAGCCAGTTTATACGATTATATGATCGAAAAACTTATTGATATTAAAGCAGAAAATGCAATATCGACGTTAGATGAATTACTGCAACTCTTTACCCCAATCAAAGAAGCATGGCAGCAAATTTCTGAGAATGACAAACAACAAGCTTATGCTCAGCGAGCTTAGCCATGACATTTGATATTGCTCTGCTAAATCACGAGCAGGTGCCGCCAGAATTGTCGCTTGTAAACCGAGCTTTGCAAGCGAATCTGGAAAATGACATACAAGATATAGACGAAATTTCAAAACTTACCCAAGAAAGGGCAATTTTGGTCGAAAACTTGCTAACTAGCTTGCAAGAACAACCAAAAACGCCAAATTTCGACGTAAAAGCCTTTATACAAGCTGAACTGTCAATAAACCAACAGTTATTAAAATTTGTTGATGACCTTAAAAAAGGGGTACAACAAGAAATTCTAGGTTTAAGCAAAGGTAAAAAAGCGATCGGCCATTACACGGGTAAGCATGCTAAATTACATAAGACAACATCTCCATGAAAATGAGACTGTCCAAGCTGAAATAGAACAACAAAAATCCCTCTTTATTCAACAAAGATTTGCGGCCAATTTAGCCGCATTTGAACAATATCTGCCTAATATTGGTAATTTTTTAAAACACTTCGTGCCTCAAACTACAAGTGTATTTACTAATGCTAACGGTGAACTCAATGTTGTAAACTTTTCCACAGGCAAAGTGCTATATCCATTTCATGTTGATACTGAAATTCAAAATCAAACCAAACATTGGCCATTATCCTCGGTGCTTGTGGATATTGACCCTTCCTCTGAGAGGATTTTTCCCAGTGTAAAACTAGTAGGCCAAGACAACATTTTTCAACAAACTTGTGCGTATACTGAGCAGTTAGAAATGTATGCAAAAACTGCCGACACCCTAGTTGTTTTGGGCTTGGGTAAAGGGCTACATTTGCTCGACCTGTACCAAAAATTACGTCCTAAGTATTTTATTATATATGAAGAAAATCCGCATTTTATTCATACATCAGCGTTAGCCTTTGATTGGGCTGCTTTTCTAGAATTACTTGCTAAAGATGGTACGGCACTGTTTTTTCAAACTCAGTCCTCGGGACAGACGTTAACCCAAGATTTAGTTGAATTGGCGAATCATACACAAGCTAATAAAGCGGTTGTTTTTCAGCATTTGCATAATGCTACTTCTGACGAAATTCTGCGCTCATTGCGAAATCCAGAGATGAAAGATAATTCCCGTGACGCCTATTTGAGTGAGCCGGGCGTTTGGCGTTCTGCAATTAATATACAAGACTGGGAAGTACTGGAAACACCGCCTGAAAAATTGACCAACAACCTTTCGTCATTGGAATATTATTTCAATGATATTTATCAGGTTTTTAAAAACTATAAATCTCAGTATTGGATGCCAATAGTACATAAAACTTCAGGTCAAATAAGTCTGTTTAATGCAATTCACCTGTGTGCCTATACTCCTAACCCAGAACAAGACGCCGTAGCCAGTACAGAGCAATTTGCCAATTATCCGAATAAAGAGTCACTGGTGATGGGGTATGCAGGGAATAAGCTTACTCACTTTGCGTTTAACCAATTTTACACTCAAATTGGCGCTGTTATTTCCGGTCAAACAGAGCAACGAGCCGCTTTGCCCCCATCAATTGGAGTACTAATCGCCTTCGGATTGGGCAATGGCTATGTAGCGGAAGCACTTTATAATTTGCGCGAAAATGAACACTTTTTTATTAATGAGCCAAACCCAGACTTTTTTT
This sequence comes from Glaciecola sp. 1036, assembly GCF_050306235.1. Classification (NCBI taxonomy): domain Bacteria; kingdom Pseudomonadati; phylum Pseudomonadota; class Gammaproteobacteria; order Alteromonadales; family Alteromonadaceae; genus Glaciecola; species Glaciecola sp. 1036. The sequence goes on from NZ_JBLWFH010000009.1 coordinate 108,304, forward strand.
ACTGGTCATTGCTGGTGTCAGATTGGCAACAAATTTTTAAACATAAAGATCAAGGTGACGGGCACGTATATTTAAACATTGGTGAACTAGGCGCCAGTTTGATATCTGAATACAGTTATCAACTCGCATTAATAGGCAATCATCAGGTCGCGCAATCCTTTATTTTTCAGGGCTATGCAGCCCAGAATATCGACCTTAAACTCACCGAGTTGCGTAATACCTTTACCAGCTTGTTTGGTATTTCTGATAATTTTGATCATTCATTCTATGGCATTCAACATTTTTTGCATTCAGTTGAAACTTCAGTGCCATACATGACAAAAGATGTAACAGGATTAAGTAAAAAACTTCGTCAACAGCCTGTCTTTATAGTGGGCAATGGTCCATCACTGGACTACAGTATTGAACAAATCAAAGCTTGCCAAGATACAGCTATTATCATTAGTTGCGGCACTGCAATAAAATCCTTATACACTCATGGTATCTGCCCAGATTTTCATGCAGAAATTGAGCTCTATAGGGCAAATTATGACTGGATTACACAAATTGATGATGCTGACTATTTAAAGCAAATTACGCTGATTAGTGTGGATGGCATTCACCCGGATAATACTCAGTTGTTCAAAGATGTTCTTTTAGCATTAAAAAATGGCGAAGCCTCTTCCTCAGTGGTTAAATTTTTACGCCCCGAGAATGACTTTGTTTCTCTTAGCGCGGCTTATCCAACGGTATCTAATTTTGTTTTAAGCTTTTTTGCTCACGCAGGTTTTACAGATATTTATCTTTTTGGCGTCGATTTAGGTTTTAAAGACCCTAATGCCCACCACAGTAAAAACTCAGCGTACTATCAGCAGGGGAAGGATGTATATAAAGTTTCCGGCCAAGGTAAAGACTTACTGCAAGTGCCAGGTAATTTTAGTCAATCTGTATTTACTAAGTTTGAATTTAAAATGTCCAAGACCATGTTAGAACAAGTGCTTGGAGATTTTTCCCTAGATTGTTATAACACCTCCGATGGCGCAAAAGTGCAAGGCAGTTATCCTCTTCCTATTGAAGATATTTTTGTATTGGCCACACCTGAAGAAAAAGTCAAATCCTTAGAGGCATTTAGAGCCTGTTTTACGCCAATTGAAGCTTCATTTAAACAGGATTTTGAAAGCGTTTTTGCTACTGAAGATTTAGTCGCCTTATTGCAAGAACTTGCTGAAAGAACGCCAAAAAACCTGCAGGCAGTTGAGGAAATTGAAGCCTTATTAAGCGCCTATCAAACCAAATCTATATTAGAGAGCTTCAACACTATGTATTTTAATGTGTTATTTAGCTCGACGGTCAGTTGCTTCATGGCTGCTTTAATAAAGGTAAAGACCTTACCTGAAGAAAGTGCCATCGCAAACGCTAATCAGATTTTAACAGCATGGCATCAATTTTTAATTAAGGTTATCAGCCTGCTTAAACTTCCATCCCCGGTTTGGGATATTAGTGTTGCCTTTGCTGAATTAAGAGAAAAAAAATATCTACAAGCACCCAAATTGCCTTTGTTAAGTTTTGAACCTAAGCTTACCCAGTTAATAAAACAGGATTGCGGACAGATTCAACTACTAGAAAGAGATGATACTAAGGATCTTGATAAATGTGCTCTGTACTTAGATAGTCAGGCGCAGTTTACTGAGTTTAAAGTAGCCTATAAACATTGGGATAAAAGTGATTGTTTGTTCGTGACCTCAAACATTGAGATTGCCAAGGAAGTTGCAAAAGCGAGCAATACAATAAGTGTGATGCTGGTGGATTATGCTAACTGGTTAGCTTGTGAAAACTTGATTTCAGATTTTAACCAAGGTCAAATAAGTCTACCCTTAATCCAAGATCTAACACATAATCTGCAAGCTAGATTCGAGCAACGTCATGAATTTGGCGTTTTTGTGCAAAAACCTAGATTTAAACTAAATCAGTTTTTTCAGATTTCCTTATCAGACCCTCAGCACCCAGCCAATCATAAATCAGTCGTTTCCTTGCTCGAACTTCTGCAACAGCAGTCTCAAGTGTTTGCTTTTAAACATTATATCGCAATTCCAAAGCAAAAAATTCAAAGCGGCACAATTCTTGATAAGTTTGGTAGTAGAGGTATATGGCTCAATCGTCCCATCTTTGCAACAGATGTATTGGACTACGGCTATTTCGCAACTAATATTAATCAAATTGAGCAATGTTTAGAGGAGTTTGCCAAAGGTGTTTGATAACAAAAGTATTTTAATAACTGGCGGAACTGGGTCTTTTGGCAAACGTTTTATCACCCATATTTTGGCCCATTATCAACCTGCACGTCTCATCGTATTTTCCAGAGACGAGTTAAAACAGTTTGAAATGCAGCAGCAATTCGATCATCCCTGCATGCGTTATTTTTTGGGCGATGTGAGAGATCGAGAAAGATTGCTCACGGCCACCAAGGGCGTGGATTTTGTTGTGCATGCCGCAGCGCTAAAACAAGTGCCGGCCGCTGAGTACAACCCAAATGAATGCATTAAAACCAATATTAATGGCGCGCAAAACGTAATAGACGCTTGTATTGCTAATCAAATTTCCAAAGTAATCGCACTATCCACTGATAAAGCCGCTAACCCAGTAAACTTATATGGCGCAACTAAATTAGCCTCGGATAAATTGTTTGTGGCTGCAAATAACATCGCAGGGGCTAGTGGCACTAGATTTGCGGTTGTACGATATGGCAATGTTGTGGGGTCAAGAGGATCTGTTGTGCCCTTTTTTAGAGAACTCTTGGCTAAAGGTACTGAAGTTTTACCTGTCACCCATGAAGAAATGACACGTTTTTGGATCACCTTGGATGAAGGCGTTTCTTTTGTAATTAAGAACTTTGCCCGTATGCAAGGAGGGGAGATCTTTGTGCCCAAGATTCCATCCATTAATATTGTCGATCTGGTGGAAGCCATGAGTGGCCACCGAGATTTTAAATTGGTAGGTATTCGTCCGGGCGAAAAATTACATGAAGTCATGGTGCCTGAAGAGATGGCCCATCATTCGATAGAATTTAGCGATCACTTTGTCATAACGCCAGCCATTAAGTTTTTTGATAATTCGGTAGACTATTTTCAAAATAAGCTATTAGAGAGAGGAACCCAGGTTTCTGATAAATTCGAATATCATTCAGGTACCAATCCACACTTTTTAACTGTAGAAGAACTCGTTGAGTTAGATAAAAATACCTTATGATCCCTTATGGAAAGCACAAAATAGACCCGCAAGACATAGCCACAGTGGTGGATGTGTTAGAGAACCAGTTTATTACTCAAGGCAAAATGGTTCCAGCTTTCGAGGAAGCCCTGTGCCAATACACAGGCGCTGAACATTGTATTGCGGTGAATTCAGGTACATCAGGCTTACATGTGGCATGTTTAAGTTTAGGTATAGGCCAAGGGGATTTGGTATGGACTTCACCAAACTCTTTTGCAGCATCAGCCAATTGTGCTCGCTATTGTGGTGCTGATGTAGATTTTGTGGACATAGATCCCGACACTCGCAATATATCTCTGCAAAAGTTAAAGCTAAAGCTCGAACGAGCAGCAAATACCCAAACTTTACCCAAAGCCATAGTGGTAGTGCATTTTGCAGGCATGAGTAATGATATGCAGCAGCTTCATGCCTTATGTCAAAAATATGCAGTTGCTATTATCGAAGATGCAGCACATGCATTGGGAGCCACTTATCTTGATTCAAAGGTGGGTAGCTGTGCTTATTCTGATTTTTGTGTATTAAGTTTCCATCCAGTGAAAACAATTACCACAGCAGAAGGTGGCGCTGTATTAACCAATAACGCTGAATTAGCTAAGCAAGCCACGCTATTTGCCAAGCATGGCATTACCCGAAATCCTGATTGGATGCAGCCTCATTCAGAAGGGAGTTGGTTCTATCAGCAATTGGAGTTGGGATACAATTTTAGACTCAGTGATATTCATGCGGCTTTGGGCATCAGTCAATTAAAACGAATCGATAGTTTTGTTAGCGCTCGGGTTAAAGTGGCAAAAAACTATGCGAAGTTGTTGGGCGACTTACCCATTAAATTGCCTAACATGGAACAAGCTGATAGTTCGGCTTGGCATTTATACAGCATACAAGTTGCACATGAGCATAGATTACCGCTGTATAATTATTTACTAGCGAATGGAATAGGGGTAAATGTACATTATATTCCCATCCATTATCACCCTTATTATCAAGCACTTGGATTTTTTAAAGGTGATTTTCCCGTAGCCGAAAATTATTATCACGGGGCAATTAGTTTACCCATCTTTGTTGATTTAACTGACGACCAACAACAAAAGGTCTCAAGTTTGATTTCGGACTTTTTTGTCAACCAGTCTCAAACAGATGATCAAGCTTCATGAGCTATTGTATAATTCCAGCGCGCGGTGGAAGTAAGCGTATCCCTCGTAAAAATATAAAGTCATTTCTTGGCAAACCTTTAATAAGTTACTCGATTAATGCAGCGCTGAGCAGTCAATCAATTGAAAAAATTATAGTGACCACAGATGATGAAGAAATTGCTGAGGTAGCTTTGGCTAATGGTGCTGATCAGATTATTTGGCGAAATGCCCAATTAAGCGATGACTTCGCCACCACCGCGGATGTTATTCAAGATGCTATTAAGCAATGCGCGTTAACAGATGATAGTTTGGTTTGTTGTCTCTATGCTACTGCTCCCTTAGTGGATAACAAAAATATTGATCTTGCCCAAAAAATCGTTGCGTCTGACCGCCATATACATTACAGCTTTTGTGCGACTGCTTTTGAATTTCCAGTGCAAAGAGGTTTTGTAGTAGAAGCGGAAGGTCTCGAGATGCTATTCCCTGAGTTCATGCAAACAAGATCTCAAGATTTACCTGAGGTTTACCATGATGCTGGTCAGTTTTATTGGGCAAGGGCGAGAACATGGTTGAACGCCAGCCCAATTTTTAGTAACCACTCTCATCCCATCATAATTCCCAGTTATTTGGTCCAAGACATCGATACCCAAGATGATTGGCAACAAGCTGAATTTAAATATCAATATTATATTCAGCGTTAGTTACAAATATCTTTGCCCTAATCTTTGGAGTTTGGAATAAAAAACTAGCAAAGGAATAATTTTCTCGCTATTAAATTGCCAATTTTATTCAAAAATTCCACTGAATCGTTTAAAAAATGCACATTTGTGACCTATAATCCCGTTATTGACGCCATTTATAGATAAAATTGTGTGTTTTTAAACGGTTGATTTGATAGTATCCAATTAATTCTGAGTGACTAAAAAAGAAATAATATTGCCATGAGTGAGATTTTAATAGTTAGTGACAACCAAGATCGTATTGATACCTTATCTATCATATTAACGTTTTTGGGTGAAAACAGCAGCGCAACTAACTATCAAGATTGTATCAATAAAATCAGTAGTAAAGATGTTTTAAGCGCTATTTTAATTGATGGAGAAATGCCTGAATTGGCGGAAGATATTATTCAACAATTCCCTGACCGCCCATTTATCAATATAGGCTTTCAACTCAGTGGTGATAAAGAATTTAAAAATTTAATTGGTTCTTTATTTGAGCCCATTACCTACCCAAGTTTTACTGAGCTATTGCGAAAAAGTGAAGACTATTTCACTGCAAACCGTCCTATTTCAACACTAGTGTCGGGCAAAACTAAACTGTTCAGATCCTTAGTAGGGAACAGTCGTGGTATTACAGAAGTTCGTGATTTGATTGAGCAAGTAGCGCCAGTAGAAGCAAATGTACTAGTGCTTGGTGAATCAGGTACTGGTAAAGAAGTTATTGCACGAAATATTCACTATATGTCAAAACGCCGCAAAGGCCCTTTTGTTCCGGTGAACTGTGGGGCTATTCCAGGTGAATTGCTTGAAAGTGAGCTTTTTGGTCATGAAAAAGGTGCTTTCACAGGGGCGATTAGCGCCCGTAAAGGTCGTTTTGAATTGGCCGAAGGCGGCACCTTATTTCTCGATGAAATAGGGGACATGCCCTTGCAAATGCAAGTCAAATTATTGCGAGTGTTGCAAGAGCGAATATTTGAGCGCGTAGGCGGAAATAAAACCATGCAATGTGATGTTCGCATTGTGGCGGCAACTCACCGTAATCTAGAATCTATGATTGCAGAAGGCAAATTTAGGGAAGATTTATTTTATCGTTTAAATGTGTTTCCTATTGAATCGCCAGCCTTACGTGAGCGTGCGCAAGATATTCCGCTTTTATTACAAGAGTTAGCATCGCGTTTAGAAGGTGCTCGCCAAGCCAGTGTGAAATTCACTCAAAACGCCATGAAGTCTCTGATGTTGCATGATTGGCCAGGAAACGTAAGGGAATTGTCTAACTTGGTGGAGCGTTTGTCTATTTTACATCCAAGCAAAGTGATAGATACTCAACACTTGCCTCACAAATATCAATATGACGAAGAAGGCAATTCTCAAGAGCATGCTGTGCCTAACGATGCTAATGAACGTGATGCAATTAACGCTATGTTCAGATATGCAGAGAATAATCCACTGTCTTCTGATTCCGATATCAGTCAACCTATGGCAACAGACACTGAACTTCCTTCAGATGGCGTAAATTTGAAAGAGTATTTGTCTGATTTAGAAATTAGTCTAATTAAACAAGCGCTGGATAAACAGGATTGGGTTGTTGCTAGAGCTGCAGATCAACTTGGGATGCGAAGAACCACGCTAGTTGAAAAAATGCGCAAATATGATATCAACCGTCAAAAAGAACCCGACAACGGTTAATCTTAAGACGGCTATTTGACGCTTCATAAATATTTATTGTGTAACTAGCTGAAAATTAAGAATAATTATCATTGGCATAATGAATGCATTAGTCTATTCAACAAAAGAATAGGTAGTGTTTTTTATGTCGTTAAGCGTCACAAAATCTAGAGTCACCGAAAACCAAGAGACAAGAGCAAGCTTAAGTCTTGGTGAGCAAATGCCACCAAATGTAAGCCATCTAACGTCTAATCATCAGTTAAAACTGAGTAAAGATCAAAACAGACTATCTCACTTGCTTTCAGTTATGCCAGCAGGTGTTCTTGTGATTGATCATAAAGGTAAGGTTTCGTTAGCGAATAATCAGGCAAAGCTGCTATTAGAAGAGCCATTGATTGGTAAACTGTGGCGTGAAGTGATTCAACGTGCATTTGCTCCGAAAGCCGATGATGGGCATGAAGTGAGCATGCGAAACGGCAAAAGGGTTAAAATAGACATATCGCCTTTGACTGAAGAAAAAGGTCAATTAGTGGTGATTACTGACTTGACTGAAACCCGTGCGTTACAAAATAGAGTCAGTCATATGCAACGACTTTCTTCGTTAGGAAAGATGGTTGCTTCATTAGCACATCAAGTGAGAACCCCATTAAGCGCAGCGCTTTTGTATGCTGAAAACTTAAAAAGCATTTGTGACAATGATGCGTTAGCCGAGAGATTTTCCGATAAATTGCTTTCTCGTTTGCATGATTTAGAGTCCCAAGTAAATGACATGTTGTTGTTTGCCAAAAGTGGCGATAATCAAATAGCAAAACCTATGACATCAAAAGATGTTGAAACCAGTGCCTGTGCACAAGTTGAAGCACAGTTTGTGGCGGCTAATGTGAGCTTTAATCAACAAAACTTGTCTGAATCTTCATTCATTCTTGCCAATGCCAGTGCATTAGATGGCGCCTTGGGTAACCTTCTACACAATGCGCTTCATGCGGTTTCAGAAGTAGACAACCCTCAAGTCTGTTTATGCATTCAGCAAGCAACTGTGAATGCGCTGCCTCATATTGAATTTAAGGTTACCGATAATGGCAAAGGCTTAGGTAACTGTGAGGCACAAAAATTATTCGAACCCTTTTTTACCACCAAGTCGCAAGGTACTGGTCTGGGATTGGCGGTAGTAAACACAGTAGCAAAAGCCCATAAAGGTTTTGTTAATTGTGGCAACAATGAATCCGGCGGCGCTTGGTTTAGCATCTACATTCCTATGTATGATGCAAACAAAACTGAACAAACTTTAGGAGAAGCAGAACGTGAGCAAAACTAAGATTTTAATTGTAGAAGATGATCATGGTCTGAGAGAAGCTTTAGTCGACACTCTTTTGTTGGGAGGCTATCAGGTTACACCGGTAGATAGTGCTGAATCTGCCATGGTGAAGCTTTCAGAAGCAGAGTTTGATTTGGTAGTAAGTGATATTCAAATGCAAGGCATGGACGGTCTTTCGTTATTGCGTAGCGTAAAGAACAAATATCCTAAATTGCCTATGGTGCTAATGACTGCTTATGCAAACATTAATGATGCTATTCAAGCAATGCGAGATGGCGCAACTGATTATTTATCCAAGCCTTTTGCACCTCAGGTACTATTAAACCTTATCGGACGCTATGCGCCTGCGCAGCGAGTAGAATCAAAAGACCCTATCGTTGGTGACGAAAGTAGCCAAGTGTTACTTAATTTAGCCCGCAAAGTCGCAAAGTCAGACGCTACCGTTATGGTGCTCGGACCAAGTGGTAGTGGTAAAGAAGTCTTATCACGTTATATCCATGATCAATCGCCAAGAAACGAAGCGCCATTTGTTGCCATTAACTGCGCAGCTATTCCTGAAAACATGTTAGAAGCCACCTTATTTGGATATGAAAAAGGTGCTTTTACTGGAGCAATTCAAGCCTGTCCTGGTAAATTTGAACAAGCCCAAGACGGCACCATTTTACTTGATGAAATTACTGAGATGGATTTATCTCTGCAAGCAAAATTACTGCGTGTACTTCAAGAAAGAGAAGTGGAGCGACTCGGTGGACGCAAAACTATTGGATTAAATGTAAGAGTAATCGCAACAAGTAACAGAGATCTAAAAGAAGCGGTGAACCAAGGTAAATTTAGAGAAGACCTTTATTATCGCTTAAATGTATTCCCGATCACTTGGTTACCTTTGAGTCAACGCCCCGGCGATATTATGCCGCTGGCTGAACATCTCATAGCTCGCCATGCAGCCCAAGCAGGTCAATCTTTGCCAAAACTTACTGCGAGTGCGGTACACAAGTTACTTAATCACAGTTGGCCAGGCAATGTTCGCGAATTAGAAAACGTTATTCAACGAGCGTTAATATTGGCTGAAAATGGTCAAATTGATGCCAGTGATTTGTTAATTGAAATGACCCAACCAATTTCTGGTCAGACAAGAATTCAAGTTGCTAATGAAAGTCAAGTTTCTGACGATAACAAATTATTAGGTTCAGAATTAAAATTTCAGGAACATCAAATTATCTTGGATGCACTGCAGCAATGCCATGGTAAACGAAAAGATGTTGCTGAAAAGCTTGGTATTAGTCCTCGTACACTAAGATACAAGTTAGCCAAAATGCGAGAGTCTGGTATCGAGCTGCCGTGCTAGATACTTTAACCTCTCCCAAGGTTTATGTGTAAGCAGTAGACAATGGATGTCGATTCCCTACTTCCGCCCAATCTCGTTGGGCGGTTTTTTTTGCCAAACTTAACTTCACTGCAACTCATTGCATACCAAATGACAAAAATTGCCGCTTTTTGTAAAAGCATGGCATTACATTTGCACTAGTCATTTTTAGAACAACATAGATTCAAAAAAATGACAGGTGGAGCTTTCTGATGGAAATAAATGCCAGTTCTTTATATCAGGAAATGCAATCAATGGTGGCAGAGATTTCATCTCAATCAACGCCACTTCAAAGGGTAGAAACAAATCCTTCTAAAGCTGAGTTTTCAGATATGCTAAATCAAGCGTTAGATGGCGTAAATGGTCTACAACATACTTCAAGAGATTTGCAACGCAGATTTGAAATGGGTGACCCGGATTTATCACTTGTTGATGTCATGGTTGCCAAGGAAAAGTCTGGAATCGCATTTGAAGCAACAATTCAGGTCAGAAATAAGGTGCTAGAAGCTTATAAGACCATTATGAATATGCCAGTGTAGTAAGGAACTAAAAAGTGGCTGAATCAACTAGTACTGAACTTGCAATTACCGATGATGTAGGCGATAACGATTCTCAACAAGAAGCGCCGCGTAATTTGGTTTTAGATACCTTAAGCAATACTGAAACTATTCGACAAATTACCATGGTAGTCACCTTGGTTATTTGTGTGGCTATTGCGTTCTTCATTTTTCTTTGGTCAAAAGAACCCACCTACAGACCTATGGCACACATGCCGCCAGAAGAAATGATAGAAACTCTGGACTACTTAGATCAAAGTCAAATTGATTACAAAATTGATGGAAACACGATTTTAGTCAATGAGTCGCAATTTAAGGATGTTCGTTTAGGTATGGCAAGGGCAGGGATCCAGACGTCAAATGATGAAGGCAGCAACATCATCATGCAAGACATGGGATTTGGTGTCAGTCAACGATTAGAACTTGAACGACTTAAACATGCCAGAGAACAGCAAATTGCGCGAACTATCGAAGATATCAATGCAGTCGCCAAAGCCAGAGTTTTATTAGCCTTACCCAAAGAAAACGTGTTTGCAAGACATTCTAAACCAGCCACAGCCACCGTTGTTGTGACTGCAAGAAGAGGGTCGATTCTTAAGGGTGAAGAAGTCGATGCAATCGTTGATATTGTCGCTTCTGCAGTGCAAAGCATGGAACCTTCAAATGTTACAGTTACTGACAATAACGGGCGCTTACTAAATTCAGGTTCACAAGACTCTGTTAGTGCTCGAGCTCGTAAAGAATATGAATTAGAAAAGAAACGGGAAGACGAATACTTACAAAAAATTGACTCTATTTTGATTCCTGTTTTAGGCCTGGGTAACTATACTGCGCAAGTTGATGTGAGCATGGATTTTACCAAAGTTGAGCAAACTCAACGTAGCTACAACCCAGATCTGCCTGCAGTACGCAGCGAAAGTATTTCCGAAACTAACAGTGTGGGTAATGTTATTGCGGGTATTCCAGGTGCTTTGACCAACCAGCCTCCTTTAGATTCTGATATTCCTGAAGAAGCCGTCGGCAACGGTAACTCTACGCCAGTGCCAGGTAATAGCAGTAAAGACCAAACCCGTAATTATGAACTTGATACTACCATTAGCCACACTTCTCAACAAACAGGTGTAATAAGACGCCTAAGTGTGTCTGTTGCAGTTGATCACATGACAACTGTAAACGCAGAAGGTGAAGCGCAATCACAGCCTATGTCTCAACAAGAATTATTGAACATTCGTCGTTTGCTACAAGGTGGTATTGGTTTTGACGTGACCAGAGGTGATTCGCTAGAAGTAGTGAGCATTCCGTTTAATCGTTTAGACATAGGTGAAGTAGCGGAAAAACCTTTCTGGGAACAAGAGTTCTTTATGCCTATGCTGAAATTGGTAATGGGTGCATTGGTCATCATAGTACTGATTATGGCGGTTATTCGACCCATGCTTAAGAAGCTTATCTTCCCTGACGCAGAAGTGGCAGAGAGCGAAGGTGAAACCAGTCTTGAGCTTGACCTTGGGGATGAAACTATTGATATGCTAAGTGATGATTTTGATGAAAGTCAGGTTGGTTTTGCCGCTGATGGGTCATTAAGATTACCGAATCTACATAAAGATGAAGATGTATTAAAAGCAGTGCGTGCGTTGGTGGCAAATGAGCCTGAATTGTCAGCTCAAGTCGTGCGCGGTTGGTTGTTAGAAGACGAATAGGTGATACTGTGCCAGAAAGTAAAGAAATGGTAGAACAAGAAGTAGAATATGACGTTGCTAAGCTCGAAGGTATAGAAAAGGCAGCCATCCTGTTATTAAGCTTAACGGAAGATGATGCTGCTCAGATCCTACGATTCATGGAGCCAAAACAGGTTCAAGTACTTGGATCGGCAATGGCAAGTATGGATGATATGACACAGCCAAAGATAACGGCCGTGCATAAACATTTTATTGAAGAAATTCAGAACTACTCGACCATAGGCTTTAAGAGTGAAGACTTTGTTCGCCGAGCGCTTATTTCTGCATTGGGTGAAGACAAAGCTGCACACCTACTTGATCAGATTATGGCGGGCAGTGGCGCAAAAGGCCTTGAATCTCTTAAATGGATGGATTCAAAACAGGTTGCGACTATTATTCGCAATGAACACCCCCAAATTCAAACCATTGTTATGTCGTATTTAGAGCCAGAACAATCGGCTGAAATTTTGGCCCAGTTCCCAGAAAAAGTACGTTTAGATCTGTTAATGCGTGTAGCCAACTTAGAAGAAGTTCAACCTGCGGCATTACAAGAACTAAACGAAATTATGGAGAAACAATTTGCCGGCCAGGCCGGTGCTCAAGCAGCCAAAATGGGCGGTTTAAAAGCAGCTGCCAACATCATGAACTATCTAGATACCAACATCGAAAATCAATTGATGGATGCTATCAGAGAACAAGACGAAGAAATGAGTCAACAGATTCAAGACCTTATGTTTGTATTTGATAACTTGATTGATGTAGATGATAGAGGTATTCAAGCGCTTCTCAGAGAAGTACAGCAAGAATCATTAATGAAAGCGATTAAAGGTGCGGATGAAGATCTTAGAGAAAAATTCACTAAGAATATGTCTAAACGCGCCGCGGAAATGTTACTTGATGATATAGAAGCTATGGGACCAGTACGCTTAAGTGAAGTTGAAACCGCACAAAAAGAAATTCTATCAGTTGCAAGACGTTTAGCTGACGCCGGTGAAATTATGCTTGGCGGCGGTGGCGGTGAAGAGTTTGTATAATGACACAAGCCGACGACAAAACTGAATTTAGTGAGGCTAAGCTTTGGAATTTGCCATCTGTCGATGATGCTTTGGCAGAAGATGATGCAAAAACCAATGCATTAAATAAACCTTACAATAAATGGAAATATGAGCCCCCTGAAGAAGAGGAAGATGTTCGTCCGTTAACAGCAGAAGATATAGAAGCGATCCGTAAATCTGCGTATCAAGAAGGCTTTGAACAAGGCCAAGCTGAAGGCAAAGAGGCTGGAAAAACACAAGGTTACGAAGAAGGAAAACAACTCGGTTTTGAAGACGCTAAACAAGCTGGATTCGAGGAAGGAATGGCCCAAGCTGAACAAGATATTCAGGCAAAATTAGCTGAATTAACAGCAATTTTAGAGCAACTCCATCAGCCGTTTAAACAAGTTACCTCCGAATTGAAAAAAGAACTTACCTTGTTAACTGTGACCATGGCGAATGCCATTGTGGGTAAACAAATTGAACATGATGAGAGCTTGATTACCGACGCTATAGAAAAGGGCATAGCGACATTGCCGTTAAATGACTTAGTCACCAGTATTCATTTGCATCCATCACAGATTTCAACGGTACAGGCATACTTACAGGATTTCTCAAACCAGCCGCAACATAATCAAGAAATGCATTGGCAGTTGGTACCCGATGAATCCATGGCAAAAGGTGGCTGCAAAATTACCACTAAGCAAAATGCAGTAGATTTGTCGATCAAAAGACGTAGCGAACAAGTCATTTCACAAGTGCTTTTGGCCCAAGGAATCAACAATGATCCAAGAGCTGATTGATAGTTTTCGCGATTTGCGTGAACAAGTAGCAGAACCTACGCCAATTTCTTCTGGCAAACTGGTGCGGGGAGTTGGACTAACCTTGGAAGCTGTCGGTTGTCAAATTCCTATTGGCGGTCGATGTTTGGTCAGAACGACCACAGGAAAAGTCGAAGCAGAAGTAGTGGGCTTCGCAGATGATATTACGTATTTAATGCCAGCAGAATCTATTCAAGGCATAGTGCCAGGCTCTATGGTTGAACCGATTTCGATGGATACTGGATTAGCGGTTGGGGATGCATTGCTTGGTCGCGTAATAGACGCCAATGGAAAGCCATTAGATGGTCAAGGACCAATTCAATGCAGTCATAGAGTGTCTACCAGCCCGCCGCCGATAAATCCACTGCAAAGAAAACCAGTGAAAGAACCCTTGGATGTTGGCGTGCGCGCCATTAACTCAGTTCTTACTGTGGGTAAAGGACAGAGAATGGGGTTGTTTGCGGGCAGTGGCGTGGGTAAAAGTGTGCTTATGGGCATGATGACTCGTGGTACCACAGCCGACGTTGTAGTGGTTGGTTTAATTGGTGAGCGTGGGCGAGAAGTAAAAGAATTTATTGACGATATTTTATCTCCAGAGGAACGTCAAAAAGCGGTAGTGGTAGCAGCACCGGCTGATACATCACCATTGATGCGCTTAAAAGGCAGTGAAACTGCAGTGACCATAGCTGAGTATTTTAGAGACCAGGGCAAAAATGTCCTGTTGTTGATAGATTCGTTAACTCGATATGCTATGGCACAACGTGAAATTTCCTTGGCTGTTGGAGAACCTCCAGCGACTAAAGGCTACCCACCTTCAGTATTTGCCAAATTACCTGCCTTAGTGGAAAGGGCGGGGAATGGTAATCAGTATCAAGGTTCAATCACCGCTTTTTATACTGTATTGACCGAAGGCGATGACTTGCAAGATCCCATTGCTGACGCCGCTCGCGCTATTTTGGATGGTCATGTTGTATTATCAAGAGAATTAGCTGAGTCTGGCCATTATCCAGCCATTGATATCGAAGCTTCTATTTCACGTGTCATGCCCCAAGTGGTTAGCCCTGAGCATGAAGCCAGTGCACGCAACTTAAAACGTGTGTATTCAGCCTATCGACAGAATAAAGATCTGATTAACTTAGGTGCTTATGCCAAAGGAAGTGATCAATTAATCGATTTATCTATTGCTGCCGCACCTGCTATTAATGCATTTTTACAGCAGCAAACATCACAGGTAGTGCCTTTCGATAATGCCTTAGAAACACTCACCACCCTAGACTCAGGTCTACGGGGCGGTAAATAGAGGACGTAAATTATGGCGAGTATTCAGCAATTACAACTAGTGGTAGATATTGAAAAAAAGAAAGAGAACACCCTTTTACAACATTATCAAACGGCTAAGCAGTATGTTTTTGATAATCAACGAAAGTTATCAGGATTGGAAAACTATCGACTAGAATACCTAAAGCAAATTAAGCAAAAAGTGAATCAAGGTGTAGGAGCGAAAACCTTAATTCAGCACCAAAATTTTGTAGCTAAGCTGGATAAAGCCTGTCAGCAACAAATTAATATTATTAACCAAGGTGTAATGGCCGAGAATCAGCGCAAGCAACAGTGGCTTTTGCAGCAAAAGAAAACTAAAGCGGTTGAAGCGCTTATTCAAAAACGTCGAATTCAAGCTCAGATGTTAGAACAAAAGAAAGAGCAGAAACTGTTCGACGAGATTGCCTCCCAGCGGTTTCATCGCAGCCGGAGTTCTATGGGGTACTAATTTCTTTACCCTTTATTGCAACTCTAGTTCGCCATTCCCAACCAAACTCGTCATTCCAAACCACACGCCGTCATTCCAAACCACACGTCGTCATTCCAAACCACACGTCGTCATTCCAAACCACACGTCGTCATTCCAAACCACACGTCGTCATTCCAAACTTGATTTGGAATCTCCCAATCCCCATTGCAATTTAACCATTTTATGAATAATCTATTTTCAACTCCTTACCGGAATCAATTGAGATGGATCTTCACACATTCCAAATTGTAGAGAACTTTTTACAACATCCTGATAGCC
Source organism: Glaciecola sp. 1036 (assembly GCF_050306235.1). Classification (NCBI taxonomy): domain Bacteria; kingdom Pseudomonadati; phylum Pseudomonadota; class Gammaproteobacteria; order Alteromonadales; family Alteromonadaceae; genus Glaciecola; species Glaciecola sp. 1036. The sequence goes on from NZ_JBLWFH010000009.1 coordinate 123,940, forward strand.
CAATAGACCCTTGGCAAAAAGGTTATTTCACCGATCATAAAAAACGATTCCAAGCCGACTTAGCTTTATTATTGGCACTTAATCCTAAAGGCCCTATTTTAGAAATTGGTTCTGCACCCGGCCATATGACAGCTATATTAGCATTGCATGATTTAGATGTTACCGGGGTAGATCTCGCACCGGAGCGTATGGCACCAATAATCCAAGCGTTTGGCTTAGATGTTCATGCTTGCGACATTGAAACTGCACCCTTACCATTTCCTGATAACGCTTTTGAATGCATAGTCTTTAGTGAAGTCTTCGAGCATTTAAGGATTGATTTACCCTTTACACTCAGTCAACTTAACCGCGTATTGAAGCCGGGAGGTAAGTTGTTATTAACAACCCCAAATGTATATTCGTTACCGTCTGTGGCAAGGTTTATAACCGGTAGAAGCATCGCAGATCCCGTTCATGAATTTGCAAAACTTCGCGGCGTAGGGCACATGGGACATATCCGTGAATACTCTTCAAAGGAAGTCGTCAGTTGTTTAGAAGCCAGTGGATTTGTCGCAACTGCAACAACCTACAGGTTCCATAAAAATACTAATGGAAAGAAAAAGGCCTTGTTATCACTAGCCTATCGTGTAGTACCGTCTAAATTTCATCGCGAAATAGTGATAGTCGCAGAGAAGATTTTAGACGCGGAGAGGTTTTCACCCATTATAGAATCAACGCCTAGCCAAGCATGACTTCTCTCACTTTCTGTCATAAAAAAAGCGGCTAAAAGCCGCTTTTACCTTTACTTATAGAGCGCTTAGAATTTAAAAGACCAATTGTATTGAATACCCAAAGCAAAATAGCTTTTATCTTCCACGTCTTCTTTATCAATAAGGCTATACCAAGTATAGAGTTTAAGGCTTTTTGAAAGAATATAATCTAATCCAATGTTGAAGTTGGAATCATCTTCAAGGGTTTGATATTGGATTTTGTAGTCAATGTTTTTCACTTTGTAGCTGGCGTTTAACAACACACCGTTTTCACTTTCTCCGCCAACCGCTGGTTCTTGGGTTTGATACATAGCACCTATCTGAGCACCTGCTAGTTTAAATCGAGCGAATATGCGTGTTACATCATAATCTTCTACATCAAAATCATGGGCGATACCCGCGTATAAACTAGTTTTTTTCAATTTACGGTCACCGTAAAAAAGCGCACTGGATACTGCTGAATCACCGCCCTCTGATTTATCTGCTTGGTACAGAGTTTCAATGCGAAAGTTATTGAATGTAGGTGTAATATAAGTAACTACGTCGGTGAGTCTGTTTTCACCTTCCCATAGGACTTTTATATCACCTTCATAATGGTTAAATAGATCTAAAGCACGACCTGGCGCCCATACAGGGGTAAAATTTCGGCCAATAGTAAGTTCACCTAAGGTTTTAGATCTTAGACCAACATACTGTGGACGAGCTGATATATTATCGCTACCTGATTCGCCAGTAATATCGACTTTCCATTCCAATCGGTAAACGACTGTCAAGTCGTCATCGACTTCAACATCACCTTTAACTCCAATCCATGAGTTGTTACTTCTAATTTCAGTAAATTGATCGCCACCTTCATCTGAAAGCTGGGCATTAACATTTATCTTTGAATAAAGTTCGCCAATAGAACCCTCTTCAGAAAAAGCGGGCTTACCGATTAATAACATAATAAACGCGGCTAACAACATTCTGCCGATAATTGCAGTGGGATTGGACATAAGGATTTTCCCCTTAATTGGTGTGAATATAATGATTGTTAACGAGGATATCGACATCCATCTAGGCAACTTAAGTTTTTAGTTGAATTATACTTAAGTTTAAAAAAATAATTTTATCAAATTTAAAATCTGCCGATATAGTCATATGAACAAAATCACAACGATTTGCGTCTTTTGAGGACATTACTGATGCTAGAATCTCAAAACTATTCGGTTAGAGCCAAATTTGCCTTTCCTATCGTTTTAATTACTTTGCTTATCGCCATAATGGCAACTGTTAGCTATTTAGGAAACAGTCGACTATTAACAACCACAAATACAATTTCTGATACCTTTTTAGAAGGGATAAATTTAGCGTTAAATGCTGATAGAGATTTATATCAAGCTCATGCCGCTGCACAAAATTATTTGTTGTCTGCTTCATTGGATTTGGGTACAGAAAGTAAAAACCTAGAAACGTTTAATGAAAACGCTCAGCAAGCGCTTGACAGGATGGAAAAAGTTAAATCCCTCATGGTGGGATACCCAGAATCGTTAGCTAAAATTAGAAATTTCAACCAAGATTATAATACTTGGTTAGCCAGTTCAGAAAAAACCTTAGAGATGGCGAAGACAGGAAGTGCGTTAGAAGCCACCCAGTTTTATGAACAAACTGTTATTGGTAATTTTGATAGGTTAAGAGAACATTATGACGTTATCGGTGGTGAGTTGAAATTACATGCTGATAAGGCGACGACGAATGCTAAGGATATAGGCACTTCAGAGGCGACTCAACTGACAGTGATGATTTTAATTAGTTTAATTGTTTGTGCCGTTAGTATCATTTATGGTCCACGCCTTATTACCAATCGACTAGATCAACTATTGAAAGTAATGAAAGACATTAGCGAGGGTGAAGGCAACCTTAAAGTTCGACTAGATGAGAATGGTAAAGATGAGCTTTCTCAACTTGCTCATGCATTTAATCTTTGGATGTCAAAACTACAACAATTGGTTATTACGATCAAAAACGATGCCAGTAGTTTAAATGACTCAGTTATTGAATTGAACGGTTCTTCTGCGCAAAATAAAGTGATTGTAAATGAACAAAATGCCAACCTTGATAACATCGCTGCGGCTGTTAACGAATTGAGTTATGCAGTAAAAGAGGTCGCCCTGAGTTCAAATAACGCATTAGAGTATATTAACTCTGCCAAAGAACTCAGTATTGATTCAACAAAATCGGTGACTGCTTCGGTTTCACATATATCGTCCTTGTCTTCATCAATTGTGCATGCAAGTGACGTAATCACTAATCTAGCGGACGAGTCAAAGCATATTATTTCAGTACTAGATGTTATTAGAGATATTGCCGACCAAACTAACTTGCTCGCACTTAACGCGGCCATAGAAGCTGCACGCGCCGGAGAACAGGGCAGAGGCTTTGCGGTTGTTGCAGACGAAGTTCGCACACTTGCAAGTAGAACACAACAGTCAACAGAAGACATCAACAGTATGTTGTCTGGGTTTGGTAAGGGTGTTACCGAGGCTGTAGAAGCTATACAAAAGGGTAACTCTCAGGTTGAACAAGTGGTTAATGCATCAAATACGGTAAAATCGTCATTAGAACAAGCCAATCAATCTGTCGATAAAGCTAGTGACTTAATTTCACAAATTGCCACTGGCACTCAGCAACAAAGTGAAGCCACAGATGAAATTAACGGTAATATTGTTGCCCTACATGAGCATAGCAACAATAGTGTTGAAACGGTGAATCAAACGACTAATGCTGTGTTAAGTTTAGAACAGACGGCAAGCCGCTTGTCACAAAATGTAGAACAATTTAAAGTATAAAATATTGAGTTAATTTTAAAAGCCGTTGAAATTTTCAGCGGCTTTTTTATGTCTAATATTGTACTATGCATAAAACTTCTAATAATTTGTCTTGGTAAATTTGCTGAGTTAAATTTGAATTGCTATCATAACTCCATGAAATTGTTGACGATACTATTTTCACTTACGTTAATCTTCAACTTAACTTTTAGCCCAAGCGCGCAAAGTTTTGAAGTAGATATGACGGATTGCCACATGCAGAGCATGCACTCTGATGTTGAGGCTATGCAGTCAACCCAAGCGCAAGAAAATGACTGTTGCGACAATGGTACCTGTGGATTAGCAATGGCAAATTGTGAAGGTAATTGTAGTCACTGTCACGGCGCCACAGGTTTTATAGCCTTAGCGACCTCTATACAAGCGCATGCACCTGAACTTTCAAGCGACCATAACATCGCCACAGTTATCACGGCATATAGTTCCCCTGTCCTAGAGCTGATAATCCCCCCATCAATTAAATTTTAAAATGATGTCAAGTGCTTTGGATTTGTTTAATCCAAAGACACAAAAAGTTTAATTTTTAATGTTTGATGGAGCGTACTCATGCGCAATTATTTTGTATATTTCCTACTTGTTGCTGGGTTATACAGCCTTTCTACTGAAGAGCTTCGTGCTCAAAATGACCAACCGATTTATATTTGTCCGATGCACAATCATATTACCAGCGACACCCCCGGAGATTGTCCGATTTGCGGCATGGATTTGGTGGCGAAGAAAACATCGAACGAACATACTGACGATGAGATGTTGGAGATGCATGGTGAAGATGATCATGAATCAATGGATACTATGCAAAGCATGCCATCAATGCAGTTGGATAATCTATTTGAATCTACCGCTAGCCAATATGTTTGTCCCATGCATGAGCATATTGTCAAGGATCACCCTGGGACTTGTCCTATTTGTGGCATGGATTTAGTTCCCAAAAAATCAGCGCAAACATCTAAGGGACCGAGTGTACAGGTCTCAGGGGCTATGCAACAAAGTCTGGCAATTCAAACTGCGCTTGTGCAAAGGGGAAGCATACAACCCGTCATACTAGCCTATGGAAGCGTAGAGTATGACGAAACAAAAATCAGACATATTCATTCAAGGGTAAGTGGATGGATAGAGAAATTGGCGGTAAATAGCTTGGGTGAAGCCATTAAAAAAGGCGACTTATTGTATGAAATTTATTCACCGGAATTAATTGTTGCCCAAGATGATTTTTTATCCCTTTTGGCCAGCGGTATCAGTAATCCAGAACTGATTGAAAGAGGAAAGAAACGTTTGAGTTTATTAGGCGTAGATGATGCGTTAATTGAACGAATAGCAAACACCAAAAAGTCTATCTATCAATTGCCTTATTATGCTCGCCAATCAGGTGTGGTTGATAGACTTGATGTCCGTGAGGGAATGTATGTTCAACCTGCGCAAGAAATGATGATGATAGCGGATCGCAGTGAAGTGTGGATAGTTGCGGATGTATCTGAATCTAATGCGCCATTGATAGAACAGAATCTCAAGGTCAATCTATCGGTTCCTGCTGCTGACATTAATGATCTGTCAGCGCCTATAAGTTTTATTTACCCTGATATGGACCCTAACACTCGCACAATGAAATTACGGGTCGATGTACCAAATCAAAAGCAAACACTTAAACCAGGGATGCTGGCAAAGCTTGAAATTCAAACTCAAGCACTAAATGATGTGTTGTATATTCCGTTGCAAGCACTGATTAGAACTGGCAAATCATCAAGAGTTATTGTGCAGACAAACGACCAAGAATTTGTCCAGCGCAAAGTAGCCATTGGAGTGATTACTGATGATCTGGTCGAAATTCGGCAAGGGTTATCTATCGATGAAAGAGTGGTGACTTCAGGACAGTTCTTATTAGATTCTGAAGCCAGCTTATCTCATTTTAGCAATGGCCTATCAGAACATGATGAAAAGACTGTTATGCCGCAGTCTCACAACCACTAGGATCCTATTATGATTAAATTTTTAATAGATCGTAGTATGCGTTTTCCGGCCATAGTATTGCTAATATTCACGGTGTTAGGCATCTATGGATATTTAAGCCTGCAGCGAATTCCAGTGGATGCTATACCTGATTTAAGTGACGTACAAGTTATCGTAAAAACCAGCTATCCAGGTCAATCACCTCAGTTAGTTGAAGAGCAAATTACCTACCCATTGTCTACTGGACTATTAGCAGTACCCAAAGCTAAAACAGTAAGAGGTTTTTCGTTTTTTGGTGATTCTTATATATACATTATTTTTGAAGATGGCACCGATATATATTGGGCAAGAACCCGCGTTTTAGAATATTTGAATCAAATTAGCTCTCAATTGCCTGCGTCTGCTCAGCCAGAGCTTGGACCTGACGCCAGTGGTGTGGGTTGGATATATCAATATGCGTTAACAGATACCACGGGAAATCAACATTTGGGAGACCTGACGACCTTACAAGACTGGTTTCTAAAATTAGAATTGCAATCTGTACCAGGGGTGTCCGAAGTGGCAACCGTTGGCGGCATGAAAAAGACCTATCAAATAGTATTAGATCCACAACGGTTAACCCAATACAACTTGAGTATTCAACAAGTTATGGACGCAGTTTCAGCCAATAATGGAGAAGTTGGTGGGGGTATTATAGAGATGGCGGAAGCCGAATATATGATTCGTAGCCAAGGCTATCTCACAAGCATTGAACAAATTGAACAAATACCTTTAGGGATTATGAGTGCGCAAGCTAGCCCTTTGCTATTAAAAGATGTAGCTGTAGTAACAAATGGCCCTGAATTACGACGTGGTATTGCCGAATTAAATGGAGAAGGAGAAGTCGTTGGCGGCATAGTGGTGATGCGTCAAGGTGAAAATGCAATGACAGTCATCAATAGTGTTAAAGCCAAACTTGAACAACTTGCCAAAGGACTACCGGAAGGGGTTGAAATCCGAACTGTTTACGACCGCTCAACCTTGATTCAAAGTTCGGTGGATAATTTACAGAACAAGCTACTGCAAGAAATTATTGTGGTAATTGTAGTTTGTTTACTCTTCTTATGGCACCTACGTTCGACCCTAGTCGCCATGATCAGTCTACCTTTGGCGGTTTTGCTAGGCTTTGTGGTTATGTGGTTGCTCGATGTGCGCATTAATATTATGAGTTTAGGTGGTATCGCCATTGCTGTTGGTGCTCTAGTCGATGCCGCAATTGTAATGATAGAAAACCTGCATAAACATTTACATCATTATCAACAGACTCAAGGCAAAGTGGCAAAAGGGAAAGCACACTGGGAAATAGTCAAAAAGTCTTGTTTTGAGGTGTGTCCGGCACTTTTTATTTCGCTATTAATCATTACCTTGAGTTTTATTCCAGTGTTCGGTCTTACGTCTCAAGAGGGCAAGTTATTTGGTCCTTTAGCTATGACTAAGACGCTAGTTATGGCAGCCTCAGCGCTACTCGCAATTACCCTAGTACCAGTGCTACTTAGTTTGTTGGTAAGAGGACATATAAAAGATGAATCAGTTAATCCCATCAGTCGAGTACTTACTTGGCTTTATGCGCCCATGTTAAAACTGTCATTAAAATTACCTTGGTTGACTATTTTATTTGCAATCGCAATAGCAGGATCTGCTTATTATCCTTGGCAAAAAATGGGCAGCGAATTTATGCCTGATTTGCAAGAAGGTGATCTCATGTATATGCCAACCACCTTACCAGGCGTCTCACCAGCTAAAGCAGGGGAGCTCTTGCAACAAACTGATCGTTTAATTAAGACACAACCAGAGGTAGCCTCTGTGTTTGGTAAAGTAGGTAGGGCAAATACAGCGACAGATCCTGCACCGCTTACAATGCTAGAAACCACCATTCAATTGAAAGATATAAGCTTATGGCGCCCAGGCATTACGTTAGATGACATAATTTCGGAGCTTGATCAGCGAGTACAAGTACCTGGATTGACCAATGCTTGGGTACAGCCGATACGAACCCGAATCGACATGTTATCAACAGGTGTCAAAACCCCTGTAGGGCTTAAAATTTCAGGTACTAATTTAACCCAATTACAAGCAACAGCAGTAGCGGTTGAGCAAGCTCTGGGAGATTTACCTGAAACCCAAAGCGCCTTTGCTGAACGCGCCAGATCTGGGCGTTACATTGAAATAGTACCTAATCGACTCGCTTTAGCACAATACGGTTTGAATATCATGCAAGTACAACAGTTGGTACGTTACGCTGTAGGTGGAGATGAAATTGGCATTAGTGTACAGGGTGACAAAAGATTTGGCATTAATTTGCGTTTTCCTCAAGATTATCGTCAATCGCCTGAGCAATTACGGGACCTGCCAATGCGAGGAAATAACGGACAATGGCTCACTTTGGGACAAGTGGCGAGTATTGAGATAGCAGATGGGCCAGCCCTTATAAAAAGTGAAAACGGTCGATTAATGGCCTTGGTATTTGTGGATCTAAAGGACAATGTCGATATTGCTGCATACATTCAAAAAGCCCAATCACATTTGCAAACCGAAGTGAATTTGCCAATAGGATCAAGCGTTACTTTTACCGGGCAATATGAATATATGCAACGGGCCGAACAAAGCATGCAATATTTGGTGCCCTTGACCTTATTAATCATACTGGTCTTGTTATATCTGACCTTTAATTCGTTTGTGCAGGCGTTTTTAGTCATGGCTAGTTTGCCAATCGCGCTTTCTGGCAGTTTGTGGTTAGTTTATTTGCTCGGCTATGAAATGTCAGTGGCCGTGGCCGTGGGGATGATTGCACTGGCGGGGGTCGCCGCTGAATTTGGGGTAATCATGTTGTTATACATTAATCGGGTTCGCCAAGATACCGATTTACCTCTCGATAAAGCCATCTACCAAGGGGCTCTACAAAGAGTTAGACCAAAAGCAATGACGGTAATAACTATCATTGCGGGTTTGCTACCTATCATGTTGGGTGAAGGGAGCGGTAATGAAGTTATGCAGCGTATAGCAGCGCCCATGCTTGGGGGCATGGTGTTAAGTCCCATCATTTCTATGTTGGTAATTCCATGCGCGTTAAAAATGCTTGGTCGATTTGGTGAAGCGCCTAAAAGTAACTAGATGACCTTCAGCACGAATAATGCATAAAGATAAACAGGCTCTACTATGACTCCGCAATAAGATTTGGCATGTCGCGGATTTGAATTTGTGTTAGATTACATGCAAATAAATCTTATTGCGTGACAAATAAGTAAGTATTTTTACAGTAAAAATGAACATCTAATTTCTGTTAGTTTAATTTTTAGGGGCAATACATGAAGCATCCCCATACCCCCGATTTACGGGAAGGTACGGTTGAGGAAAAACGCAAAGAAATACTGTCATATTTTCTTGATGCCTTTTCCACTTATGAATCACTTTTTTCAGTACTTAAAGACCAACAGGCTTTTTATCAGCGACCGGAAAAACTTCGTCACCCCTTAATTTTTTATTTTGGTCATACAGCCACTTTTTATATTAATAAGTTAGTCCTAGCAAAAGCTCTAAAGCAACGAATTCAACCAAAATTTGAGTCATTGTTTGCCGTTGGCGTGGATGAGATGAGTTGGGACGATCTCAACGAAACCAACTACAACTGGCCCAAGGTAGAGGAAGTTCGCTCATATCGCCAACAAGTTAAAGAAGTAGTGACTGAGATTATTCAGAATATTGAATTTACTATGCCCATTGATTGGGACAGTCCTATGTGGCCAATCATCATGGGCATTGAGCACGAGCGAATTCACCTTGAAACGTCCTCAGTTTTGATTCGTCAACTGGATATATCTTATGTACAAGGCTCTGCTGACTGGCCTGCATGCCCAAATTCTGCTTCGAATCCAGAAAATAGACTCATCCAAGTGTCCCAAGGTGAGGTGAGTCGAAGTAAAAATTTTGATGACAACATTTATGGCTGGGATAACGAATATGGTGCCGATAATGCCGACGTTGCTAGTTTTAAAGCGTCTCAATACTTAGTTTCCAATGGCGAATTCTTAGCCTTTGTACAAGAAAATGGGTATCTAAATAGTGAATATTGGGAAGATGAAGGTTGGCAGTGGCGAGAATACACGCAAGCGACACATCCGCACTTTTGGCGAAAAACCCCAGAAGGTATCCTATATCGAACCATGTTAGAGGAAATACCATTACCTTTAAACTGGCCGGTTGATGTGAATTATCATGAAGCAAAGGCATTTTGTAATTGGAAAAGTGAAAAGACGGGTAAAAATTTACGCTTACCATCAGAACATGAGTGGTTGAGACTTCGCGACTTTGTTGGTTTGACACAAGCAAGATACAGTGAAAATGCTAATATTCATTTATCAAAATTTGCTTCCTCTATGCCGGTTGACGTTAATGCTCACGGCGACTTTTTTGATATTATTGGCAATGTTTGGCAATGGACGGAAACGCCTATTTATCCTTTAGAAGGATTTAAAGTACATCCTTTATATGATGATTTCACCACACCTACTTTTGACAATAAACATAATTTGATTAAAGGCGGGAGTTGGATCTCCACAGGAAATGAGGCCAGTAAAGATAGTCGTTACGCTTTTCGTCGGCACTTTTTCCAACACGCTGGATTCCGTTACATCGAATCAGACTTAGATATTCAAGTCTCTGATTTAGATTACGAAAGTGACACCCAAATTTCTCAGTATTGTGAATTCCACTATGGCAGTGAATACTTTGGTGTACCTAATTTCCCAAAAGCATGCGCGCAACTATGTCTTAAACAGATGGAAGATAAACCTAAACGTAAAGCGCTAGATCTTGGGTGTGCAGTGGGTCGAGCTTCGTTTGAATTGGCAAAAGCGTTTGAGCATGTGGATGGGGTTGATTTTTCAGCGCGTTTTATCAAAGTAGCAGCGGCATTTCAGGAAAGTGCTGAGATTCGATATACCCTAGTTGATGAAGGGGAATTAACCTCGTTTCATGTACAAAGGTTAAGTGCATTAGGGCTATCCAAAGCACCGAATATTGCCTTTATGCAGGGCGATGCCTGTAATCTGGCAACCAAATACGATAACTACGACCTTATTTTCATGGGCAATTTGTTGGATAGAGTTTATAGCCCGCGCAAAGTGCTTAAGATAGTCACAGAACGGCTAAATGTGGGGGGGATTTTAGTGATTACTTCGCCATTTACTTGGCTTACCGAGTATACAGAAAAAAATGAATGGTTAGGCGGTTACAAGGAATCTACAGGGGAAACCTTAACGTCAACCAATGCGTTAGAATCAGCGCTGGCGCCTCATTTTAAACGTGTTTTTGGCCCTGTGGAAATCCCCTTTGTAATTCGTGAAACCAAGCGAAAATTTCAACATAGCTTGTCTGAATGCAGTGTGTTTGAAAAAATTCGATAACTAGATAACTTTGGGGCTAGTTGATTATCTAGCCCTGAGTGGATAAGGAAATCTGAATCCTGTTTACGTTAATTTTCCAAGTCATCTAGTCTAGCTTTCAATTGTAAAACATCTGCTTCTAGCGCTGCTATTCTTTCTAGCGCCTGTTGCAAAGCATCATCTGATTGCAATGATTCAGTTTGCACCTGAAAACTAGATTCAAAGTCACTTTCTATATCGTGAGGATTAAACATCTGGCTATAACGAGACTCTCGTTTGCCTGGTTCTCTTGGCAGTTTGACTACTAGTGTCTCGCTATTAAAGTCGCTCAAAGACGTTAGGCAATCTTCTACTTCTTGTACATTGGCAAAATCTGCCAGACGATTGGTGCGGGTTCGTAATTCTCCCGGTGTTTGTGGTCCTCTTAACAACAGAACGCAAATAATGGCCCTTTGTTGTGGAGAAAATTTTAAACTGCTAAATTCTGTATTACAAAATCTGTGCTTGTACTTAACTACTCGACCAGAAGCTTGCTGGAACAATAAGTTTTTACCGTCTAGTTCGTCTAATACATTTTGCACTTCTTGTTCGCTAAGTTGCAATACAGGTTCGCGATTGCTTTTTTGGTTACAGCCCAAGGTTAAGCTGTTCAAAGATAGGGGGTATTGATCAGGGGTGGTAATTTCTTTTTCCAATAAAACCCCAATTACACGGGCTTGTAAGGCGGTTAGTTGAGTAATCATAGTCAGTATAATGCTAGCTAATTTGCTCGGATGTTAACCTTAATAATCTGAATTGGCTAGTGCTAGAATCTGGCTACAACGACCATCGTTGTTTAAACAGCACTGCCTGTCTGCGCGAAATTTCTAGCTCTAGTCCATTTTTAAGTGTTACCTCGAAACCATTGCTAATAGAGGCTTCTATGTGTTCTATATATTGGGTATTGAATATCCAACTGCGACTGGCACGAAAAAAGGACGCTTGAGGCAAGCGGCTTTCTAACGCCGTCAAATTCTTATAAATACAGGGCGTTTTTGCTTCAAGATAGACTTTGCTGTAATTGCCTATAGATTCGAAGGCGATAATTTTGTGCAGTGGCACAAAGAAACAATGTTCACCGTCTTTTAAAAACACCTGACTGTCCATGGTCAAAACGTCGCATACTTTATTGGAATAAGCCGGAAGCTTATCCAATGCGGTAATCAAGCGTTCTCGGGTTACTGGCTTTAATAAATAATCTTTCGCATCATAATCAAAAGATTTAAGGGCATAATCATCATAAGCAGTAACAAAAATCACTTGAGGTGGGTGATCAAGTTGGTCCAATAACTGAAAACCGTCGCCCCCTGGCATATTAATGTCGAGTAATAATAGATCTGGCGTGTATTGTTCAACCCTGGTTTTCGCTTCAATAATGTTACTGGCTTCTTGTATTTCATCAATGCCATCTATGCTTTCAAGTTGTTGTTTTAATTCCACTCGTGCCAGTCGACTATCGTCAACAATAAGAACTTTCATTATCCCAACTCCAAGGGTAAACAAATTTTAGTGACCACAGCGTCATCTTGTTGACTTAGGTCGATGGATGCATCTCCATCATACAATAAAGCTAAACGGCGGCGGATATTGGCAATACCAATACCGGATTTGAGTTTGTCTTGCTTTAAGATACCGGGATTAGTGACTATCACTATCAGTTTAGATGATTCACTATTTATTTGTATTCCAATTGTACCGCCAGAAACACTATGACTGAGTCCGTGTTTGATGCAATTTTCTACACAGAGCTGCAATAACATTCTAGGCACCAAACATCTGGTGCAGTTTTCGTCTATTAACTCTTCTGTATGTAATCTATCTTCAAATTGGATACTGCACAAAGCAAGGTAATCCCGCACGAATCCCATTTCTTTTTCTACTGTCACCTTAACACTTTGTTCTTGATTAAGGGCGTACCTTAGCATGTCAGATAAAACCGCCAACATCGTTCGAGAGCGCTCTGGATCTTCTAATATAAGCGCTCGAATATTATTCAAACTATTAAACAAAAAATGCGGCTTTAATTGATTGGTTAACGCATCTAGTTGAGTATCCTGTAGAAGTTTTTGAGTTTGCTTTAATTGGCGCCAGTAGCTTATAGAAACATAGAGTGCGCACCATAAAAATAGTAGCGCAAGCATATTTAAAAAGTTGCCAGTGAACACTGATTTTATTACAAACCAACGCTGACTCGCGGGAATTGGGAATGCGTAGTCAGTGGTAGAAAGAATAAACACAATGCTAATCATGACGCTCACGGCCATGGCTGCAAAGAAGATGCTGGCGAGAATAAAATAAAGGATTTGCTGCCACATAACCCAATTTTTCACCAACTTTCGATACAGATATCGAATTCCGTGAGAGCCAAGTGCTGAGCAAGTAATTAATATGGCGCCGTATAAAAATTCAAAGGGAGGATTAACAGGTCTTTGGGCAATTATGGTACTCGTAAAGGCGTAGACTAGCCCCCAAGCGCTTACTTGAATTATTGCGTAAAGGGACAACCTCATCAGTACTTTTCTTCCATTTGTTTAGCGATAGAAAAACCTGCACTGGTAATGTTTTTTGCTACGTTTGTCAAAATGACGATTCCTAATTGTTTTTCCTTGTTAAAAGCGACAAAAGCACAAAAACCAGCGGTTTGACCTGCATGCCAAAGCCAGTCTTCCCCATGTCGCATCCAGCCCATAGTCATGGAGCTATCTTCATTGGTAGCTAAATTTACCCAAGTTTGAATAGCTAAAGTAGTATCTTCTTTATGCAGAATACTTTGCACCATTGTTTTCATATCTTGTATCGAAGCAATAACAGAGCCGGCACCCGCTAAAGCATCAAAATGCCAATTACTCACTTGTTCTAGACTAATATCATATCCTGATGCTAGCGCTTCGGGAACTTTATTTGGCACTGCAATTGCGGCTGTTTTCATGCCTAAAGGCTCGAAAACTCTTTTCTGCATTAGGTCCGGATATGAGGCTTTGAAATAAATTTCTGCCAAGGTTGATACAACGCCGAAACCATAATTTGAATAGCTGAATGTTTTTTCACCTAAACTCACGTTGGCAAGATCATTAAATAACATGTCTTTAGTGTAAGTAGCATAGGGATCTGTCAGATCATCTAACGGCATATTTGTTGGTAATCGAGGTAATCCACTGCTATGACTCATCAGTTCTGCCAAGGTAATATTTGCTAGCACTGTATCTTCAGTAGCTAGATCTTGGATGGAAATTTGGCTAATCACTGGTTTGTGTATATCAATTTTATGGGTTGCTACAGGTTCGGCAAAAGCGAATGCGGTGACAGGTTTACTCACAGAACCTATTTCAAAAAGGGTATCCTTAGTAACCTTTAGCTTCAGAGCAGTATCTGCAAAACCATGGGTGAGAATAGAAGTGTCTTCAGCGGTTATTAGCGCAATAGCGACACCTTGTTGTCCAAAGTATTCAGACAACCAAGGTGTCAAATCGCCTAGTTCAGGAATTATTGAGGGAGGGCTTTTTTTTTAAGTGTTAATGGCATAGCAGCACCTTGAATAAAGGTTCCTACCCATTCCCCATCTTGCCAGTCGGCTTGGTAATTTGCATTTAGCATGCTTGATGTGAAACTCAAATCGTCATTAGTGATGCTAAATTTGTCTACCGGAATGCCGAAACTTTGTTGTTGTGGGCTATCTAAGGTAACGTGGTACTGATTGTTTAACACGGCCACTGCTAACACTAATGGTAAAGTAGCGCTCTTAGAAATTTGTAAGTCACCAAACCAGCGGGTTTCATTGTCTAACATAACAAGACTTTTTGCGTCTAAACGTTTGAGTTCAATGGGGAACTTGCGTTGTTGGCTAAAAGTGCCAGAAAGTAAATCACCATCAAATGAGCCTTTAAAAGAAGCATTTAATTCTTTAACCTTAAATTCTAGGGTGTTACCTGTAATAGAAAACTCATCAACGGGTTTATCCTGCATTCCTTGATTAGGACTATCCAATAACACTATGTAGCCATCATGGGTTTTATTTATTTGAACGCCTAAAACAATACCTGCATTAGGCGCAAATTCTAAAAGTCCGCGCCACTGACCTGAGTAATCGTCTGAAGCCTGAGTAGCAGAGGCGAAAATACTAAGCAGTAGGCTGAGTAAAATTGCTTTAATTAATTTCATAACTGTCTCCATAGGTTTTTACTCAGACTAAACTACTTTTGTTTATCACTGGGCAATTATATGACGACCGGTCTATATTCTTGTTTAACGGTAATTCCGCTATAAGTTAACAGATGTCGTCATATATAAACACTTAGATTTTTTGATTTAGATTGTTGTTAGTATTTTGGTATGCCATTTGCAAAAGTGTAGATAACTCGGCTGATTGCATATTTAAATTGTTATTTAAATCAATGCTATAGCTAACATACGGCGTTTAGGAAACTTTATATATGATGCAACAAATTGCCACCCAAACAAAAGATATTGCCGCCCCAATATTGCCGGTAGATGTCAAAGTTGAACCAAAAGACGGGACAGAGTTTTCATTAGTACTACAAGAACAAACCAGTCCAAAAGTTTCAGCCTTTGAAGGCGCGCGTACTCGAGCTGAGAAAATAAAAGGTGACGAGCCAACTGGAAATAAACACCAGCAAAATAGTGAACCACAAGCAAATACGCCTGAGCCTTTGTCTGACGACGTCAACGCTAAATCTCCCCAAAAACCGGAAAACGTGGAACAGGTAGACCAAGTCGTTGATACAAAAATTAGTGGGGCAGAAAAACCTAAAACGGAAAATTCTGATAGTAATCTAGATAATGAAAATGATCATGATGATGAATATATTGTCGCTATTGATAACTATGAAAAGTATTCGCAAATTTTGCAGGAATCGGGTGCTGATTTTAATTACGTAGAATTTGTCACCAGCGTAAAAGCAATCAACCAAGATACCTTAGCATCCGAACAAAAAGGCATTGATGGTGGTTTACTAGACACAGAACAAGTCGACGTCGAAACTTTGTCAGAGGAAGAAGCTGATTTCGCTATCGTGCATTTAAGCCAAGAAGATTTGCAAGCTATTTTAGAAGCGCAGCAGAATACGAATACTGAAGGGGAAGTAGTTAACGAAGAATTACGCCAAGCAATCGAAAATCTGATGTCGCAAATGAAAGAGGCTCAAGAAAACGACAGCCTTAACAGTGCAGAAACTCAAGCTCAAGAGTCATTTGATCAAGCTTTAATGGAGCAACTTCTACAGCAACCGGTAGAGACAAATACAGAGGTTGCAGATATTATTCAGCAGTTTTCTGCCCAAGAATCTACTACCATTGATCTAGAAAACCTTCCTAAAGAGATCCTTGCATCCATATCAAAAGCGCTAAATGAACTCTTAGATGCCAAAGAAACTACTATTGAAGCTATTGATAAGACTGATCTACAGACTTTGAAGGAAACCATCAAAGCAGTTGACTCACAATTGAATCAGATGTTGGCGGAAACTGCTGAAGAACAAAGTCTAGCACAAGCAGACACAGGGCCTATTCTGCAAGAAAATAAATCAATCGAAATCAAGGTAAATACTAGTTCTGAGGATGCAAATAAACCTTTAAAACAATTAATTGCTTTAGATGAACAGCGCTTGGAAAAAGCGCTGGATAATCTGCAGCAAAGAGTGCAACAGCTGGTGGTTAGTATGCCTGAATCAAAAGGCAACGAATTTGTTGCTGCCTTGCAAAGTGGTGTAAAGGAATTTAAAAATCAGTTGGCCCAAGGTCGAGAACCAGGGATAGATTTAAAAGCCCTTGTGAGCGAAGCTTTGGCATCTACCGAAACTCAAATATCTGACAAAGCACTGCCAAAATTAGACCAGTCAATCAGTCAATTCTCCGCCACATTAAACTTAGCATCTAGTGTTCAGCAAAATCCGCAACTTCATGCTAGCCAGCTATTTACGCAGGCTGAAACAGTAGCTATGGAAAAAATTGCACAAACTTCTCTAGAAGGTACGAAACTTGCTCAAGCCAGTTCAAGTGCTACAAGTATAGATAAAGCAGTGAATATTTTTAAGCCAGAGGGACAACAACAATTGGTAGAAAAAGTCCGCTGGATGATAAACGGGCGTAACACTGCCGCGGAAATAAGAATGGATCCGCCTGAGTTAGGCGCTATGCAAATACGTATAAATATGAATGGTGATGCTGCGACAGTGAACTTTGCCGTGCAATCCATTCAAGCTAAAGAATCTTTGGAGCAAGCAGTTCCAAGGTTGCGAGAGATGTTACAAGAGCAGGGGATTCAGTTAGGACAGTCTTCTGTTCAGCAAGATAGTAAAGGCTCAGGTCAGGATCAGCAAGGATTTGCCGATAATCAAGGTATGGGTCAAGTTTCTGACACTGGATTTTCTGATCAGCATGAAGAATTTCATGGGTCTGTAATTGAACAGAGAATTTCCGGTGGTTCCTTGGGTGGCATAGATTACTACGCCTAACGGGATAACACATTTAATACGAGGCAAATAATGGCAGACGAAGAGTTAAATACAGAAGAGGGTGGTAAGAAAAAAAGTAAGCTGATGCTTATCATCATTATTGTTGTCGTTTTACTCGCAGGAGGCGGTGGAGCAGCGTATTTCTTTCTAATGGGATCAGATGAGCCAGTTGCAGAAGGTGAAGTAGCTGAAGGCGAAAGTTCCGAAGAAATGGCTGACAATAAAGGTCAAGCAATTTATGTGGCGATGCCTGATTCATTTCAATTTAATGCGCCAGGCATAACCCGTGAAAGATTGGTGCAAATAGACGTGCAATTAATGGTTAGAGGTGTGGAAAATCAGGATAGGGCAACACGCCACATTCCTATGATTAAAGCTAACTTATTGCAAGTATTCAGTGCCGCTAGTGCCGATGTTTTGGTCACTGAAGTGGGTAAAAAAGAATTACGCGATAGGGCCACTGACCAAGTAAGAAAAGTGATGAATGAATTAGAAGGTAATCCAGTAGTAGAACAAGTGTTGTTTACTGGCTTCGTAATACAATAGCAGGATAATCACGAGTGAGCGATTTATTATCACAAGACGAAATTGATGCGCTGTTACACGGTGTAGATGATGTAGAAGAAGAAGAGGTCGAGGAAGTCGAGGAAGACGGCTCAGCCCTAGAATATGACTTTTCTTCTCAAGATCGCATCGTACGTGGACGCATGCCCACGCTCGAACTGGTAAATGAACGATTTGCCAGACATATGCGCGTGAGTTTGTTTAACATGATGCGGCGTTCGGCTGAGGTCTCCATTAACGGCATCCAAATGATCAAATTTGGCGAGTACATTCATACCTTGTTTGTACCTACCAGTTTGAACATGGTGCGCTTTAGACCACTAAAAGGTACAGGCCTTATTACCATGGAGGCGCGCTTAGTCTTTATCATGGTAGACAACTTTTTCGGCGGTGATGGTCGTTATCATGCAAAGATTGAAGGGCGAGAATTTACCCCTACAGAAAGACGAATAATTCAAATGCTCCTTAAGCTAATTTTTGAAGATTATAAAGAAGCTTGGGGTCCTGTGATGGACGTTTCATTTGAATATTTGGATTCTGAAGTAAACCCAGCTATGGCCAATATCGTAAGTCCATCAGAAGTAGTTGTCATTAGTTCTTTCCATATAGAACTTGATGGCGGTGGCGGCGATTTCCATGTGTCCTTGCCTTATTCCATGCTAGAACCTATACGTGAAATGTTAGACGCTGGGGTGCAAACCGACAAGGAAGATACTGACTTCAGGTGGAGTAAAGCGCTACGTGATGAAATTATGGACGTAAAAGTCGACATGTCAGTGCACTTTATGGACTTAGATGTCACCCTTGACGATCTTATTCATTATAAAGATGGGGATATTATTCCGATTAATATGCCGGAAACTGTCACAGTTTCGGTGGAAGATTTACCTACCTTTAGAGCTAAGTTAGGGCAATCCAGAGATGCAATTGCATTGAAGATAACCGACAAGATACCTAGACCTGTGTCGGTGAAATCAGAACTTAATTCATTTACTAAAAACGGCAAAGTCATCGATAGTGATGCAGAGTTACAAGTACTCGAAGAAGACTTAGCCACAATATTGAAGAGGATATAACGATGAGCGAAGAAGGCGAAGGCTTAGACGATTGGGAAGCCGCGATGGCTGAACAGGCAGACGCCGAAGCTGCCGAGCAAGCTGCAGAAGACGAAGTGCAGGCTGCTGAGCTGGATGAGTTATCGGAAGATGCGGTCAAATCTAGTGAAGACCAGAAACTAGAGACCATTTTAGACATTCCCGTTACTATTTCTATGGAAGTAGGACGAACAAATATTAGTATTCGTAATTTATTGCAACTGAACCAAGGTTCAGTCGTGGAATTAGACCGAGTTGCAGGTGAGCCATTAGATGTTTTAGTAAATGGCACGTTGATTGCTCATGGAGAAGTAGTAGTGATTAACGATAAATTTGGTATTCGGTTAACGGATGTTATTAGTCAAGTCGAAAGAATTAAAAAACTCAAATAGAGAAACGCGTCTAAAGCGTTGTAAATCCTGTGTTTACGGGCTAGTTGCAACGCTTTTCCATTCACCTTTGTGGGCGCAAGAGAAAACAAATTCTCTTTCATCTACAAGCACCTTCATCAGCATTTTTCTGTCGCTTTTATTTGTAATCGCCATAATTTTTGCCATGGCCTACTTAATGCGTCGATTTAATGTCACTCAAGCTGGAAATGGTCAAATGCGCGTCGTTGCGAGTTTGGTCGCAGGCACTAAAGAAAAAGTCATGGTTATCGAAGTTGGTGATGAACAGCACTTGCTGGGCGTAACCGCACATAATATCAACCACCTTGCCAAACTTGAGAAGCCGCTGACCAATACAAAAGCTGGTCCCAATCAATTACCTATTGATGGAAAGCAAGGATTTCAACAAAAGTTGGTGCAAGCAATGGCGCAAACCATATCAGGGAAAGGAAAAAACGATGCGTAAGTTAATCTGGATAATGGTAGTTGTGGGTTCTTGTTGTTTCATGCCAGACGCTCTCGCGCAACAAGGGCCTGGAATTCCGGCGGTTACCGTCACGACAAATGCAGACGGGTCTCAAGATTATTCTATGACCTTGCAAGCGTTGTTTATTATGACTGCGCTGAGTTTGATTCCTGCATTTGTGATGCTAATGACGTCTTTTACCCGCATCATTGTGGTGTTATCAATATTGCGTCAAGCCATTGGCTTGCAGCAATCACCATCGAATCAAATTTTAATTGGTGTAAGTTTATTTTTGAGCATGTTTATTATGGCGCCTGTGTTTGATGAGATTAACGCGTCGGCTTTACAGCCTTATTTAGAAGAAACTATTACGTCTAAACAAGCATTCGAGAATGCCAAAGAACCCATGCGTCAATTTATGTTAAGTCAGACCCGCATTTCAGATTTGGAAACTTTTGTCAGAATCGGCGGTTATGAAGGTCAGTTTGACGAACCTGAGCAAGTGCCATTAACTGTATTGATTCCTGCTTTTGTGACTAGCGAGCTGAAAACCGCCTTTCAAATTGGATTTATGTTGTTTATACCGTTTTTGATACTGGATTTAGTTGTAGCCTCAATACTTATGGCAATGGGTATGATGATGTTGTCCCCAATGATTGTGTCGCTACCCTTTAAACTAATGTTATTTGTATTAGTAGATGGTTGGAACCTTATTTTTGGAACCTTAGCGAATAGTTTTGGAATGGGAGTCTAACCATGAGTCCAGAAGCCTTTGTTGACATAATGCGCGATGCTATGTTCACCATCATTATTATTACAAGTGCTATCATAGTGCCTGGTTTGTTAGTGGGATTAGTTGTCGCGGTTTTCCAAGCGGCAACCTCAATCAATGAACAAACCATGAGTTTTCTACCACGTTTATTAATCACCTTACTTGCTCTGAGCTTTTTGGGTAATTGGTTGGTTACTAAGATGATGGATTTTACCAATAACTTAGTGCTTAGCATTCCTTCAGTGGTCGGTTAATCGAAAATGGAAATACTGAGCAGCACCATCATGGGTTTTATAGCTGATTATATGCTGTCATTTATGCGTATAAGCGGTTTATTTGTGGCCATGGCTGGTATTAGCGCTCGAACTATTCCCACTCCTGTTCGTAACTTACTTGCTATTGTAATTACTATAATGGTGTTACCAGTATTACCGCCAGTACCGGTGCAAGAAATTGTCAGTGTAGGCACCTTTGTTGAGGTGATTAAGCAACTGGTAATAGGCATTGGTATTGGTTTTATCTCAATGATGGTTATCAATACCTTTGTGTTGGCGGGACAAATCATCGCTATGCAAACAGGTTTAGGCTTTGCATCTATAGTGGATCCAATAAACGGTATCAACGTGCCAGCAGTAGGTCAGTTTTATTTGGTACTGGCGACTTTGATTTTTTGGACCGTGGATGGTCATCTTATGATGATTCAAATGATCGTTCTAAGTTTTGACGCTTTCCCGGTTGGAGAAGGCTGGTGGACACCAGACCAATTTAAGCAGATAGCACAGTGGGCAGGCTGGATGTTTATTTCAGCGGTAACCATAGCTTTGGCGCCAATAGTGTCGTTATTAATTGTGAATTTAGCTTTTGGCGTAATGACTAAAGCGGCTCCTCAACTCAATATTTTCAGTATTGGTTTCGCAATTGCACAAATTATGGGGCTGATTATTATTTGGATAACCTTGGGTAACCAAGCTTTGCACTTTGAACAACAGTGGTTGCGCGCACAAGATATGATGTGCCAACTACTGCTAACTTGTTAGGAATAATAAGATGGCAGAAAATAGTTCAGCTCAGGAAAAAACAGAAGAACCCACACCCAAAAAACTCAAGGACGCCCGAGAGAAAGGGCAGATTGCGCGATCCAAAGAACTGGCTACGACTTTGGTACTTATTTTTAGCTCATTTGCGTTGTTATCTGTTGGCAGTTTAATTGCCAGCGCTATGTATGGGATCACACAAAGGTCATTCACCTTATCCAGAGATGAAACCTACGATTTAAAACATATGTTTCAAATTTTGGAAATGTCAGTGCTTGAAAGCGCTACACCTCTAATCCTATTTATGATTATTGCTATGGTAGGTGGGGTTTACGGCTCCATCGCCTTAGGCGGTTATAATTTTACTTGGTCTTCAGCTGCGCCTAAAGCTAGTCGATTATCCCCGATTCAAGGTTTTAAACGGATGTTTGGTAAAGATGCCATCGTCGAATTATTAAAAGCCATTGGTAAGGTTTCCGTTATTGTTGGTATGGCACTGTTAGCTTTGAACATCTTTAAAGATGAAGCGTTACATCTTGACATTGAGTTGTACCCATTAAATTTGTTCCACGCTTTAGATATGATTGAATGGGCATTTTTGTTGTTGTGTTGCGGCATGATTCCCATTGCATTAATTGACGTGCCTTACCAGCGCCATAAGCATAACAAAGAATTAAAAATGACCTTGCAAGAGGTTAAAGACGAACGTAAAAATGCAGAAGGTGATCCTGCGGTTAAAAGTCGCGTTCGAAGGTTGCAGTACCAGTCAGCGGCTAATCGAATGATGCAAGAAGTTCCTAATGCAGACGTCATCATCACCAACCCGACGCATTATTCAATAGCGGTACAGTATGATCAGCAAGGTGAAAGAGCGCCAGTAGTGGTAGCAAAAGGTGTCGACGAATTGGCGTTCCATATTCGTAAGATCGCGACAGCCCACGAGGTTCCTATCGTTGAATCACCGGCATTAGCGCGTGCTATATATTATGCGACCGAAGTAAATCATGAAGTACCACAAAAGTTATTTATGGCGGTAGCGCAAGTATTAGCTTATGTATATCAATTAAAAGCATTCAAATCTGGTAAGGGCAAACGCCCCAAACCGCTGAAGAAAGATCTACCAATCCCTCCAGAACTCAGAAGATAAAAAAAAAATAATGGAGCCGTAGTACAAACAATGGAGTCGTAGTTCATTCTCACTCCACCCCCGTAAAATAAAAGGTCTACCACCAACTTCAAGTTTAAACAATGGAATCGTAGTTCATTAATTTTAGCGTAAGTGACAGTAATATAAAAAATTCTGTATTAAGAATGAACTACGGCTCCATTGTTTGTACTACGGCTCCATTATTTTTTTTAAGTATTGTTTCTGGTTGGCACGTTAGTTGAAGTACAACGAATATTCGGAGTGAGAAGTCAAAATTTTGTTGTATGCAATTAACTAATGTTTTTCAAAACGTCAATACCAATTCAATAAAACAGTTTACCAGTGGCTTAGGTGCCCCTATCGTTGTACTCGCACTGATGGGGATGGTTATTCTTCCCATGCCTTCGTTTCTTCTGGATATACTGTTTAGCTTCAACATAGCTTTGTCTCTAATCATCATTCTTGTTTGTGTATTCACACAGCGTCCAATTGATTTTGGTATTTTCCCTTTAGTCTTACTCGTCGCAACCGTCCTAAGACTAGCGCTCAACGTTGCATCTACTCGAATTGTTTTAATAGAAGGGCATGACGGTGGAGATGCAGCGGGTAAGGTGATTCAAGCTTTCGGTGAGGTTGTGATCGGCGGAAATTACGTAGTGGGTATAGTTGTATTTACCATTCTTCTGATTATTAACTTCAAAGTAGTAACGGAAGGTGCGGGCCGAATCTCTGAAGTAAGTGCGCGATTTACACTTGATGCTATGCCAGGTAAACAAATGGCCATAGACGCAGATTTGAACGCAGGTTATATCGATCAAGATGAAGCTCGAAAAAGACGCGAAGAAATAACCTCAGAGGCTGATTTTTATGGTTCCATGGACGGTGCGTCAAAATTTGTAAAAGGCGACGCGATCGCTGGTTTATTTATCATGTTGATTAACATAGTCGGCGGTTTGTTTATCGGCATGTATCAACATGATCTAAGCTTCAGTAACGCCATGGAAGTATACACCGTCCTTACCATTGGAGATGGCTTGGTCGCACAAATTCCTTCTTTGCTGCTATCAGTTGCCACCGCCATAATTGTGACGCGCGAAAACGATACCCAAGAAATGGGAGATGAAATTCGTGAACAACTGGCGAATAAAAAGGCGCTTTATATTACGTCGGCAATTCTATTTGTAATGGGCATAGTGCCAGGTATGCCACACCTTGCATTTTTGTCTTTCTCCGCAGCAGTTGGTGGATATGCCTTCTACCGTGAATGGAGTCGTAAAAAGCTAGAAGAGCAAGAAAGTCAATCAAAACAGTTACCCGAAGCTACAACCTCTGCGCCAGAAATTAAAGACTTGAGCTGGGATGACGTACAACCAGTAGATTGCATTGGTCTTGAGGTGGGCTATAGGTTGATTCCATTAGTCGACAAATCCCAAGGCGGTGAATTACTTAATCGTATTAAAGGCGTGCGCAAAAAATTATCCCAAGAGTTAGGCTTTCTCGTTCCCGCGGTACATATACGAGACAACCTTGACTTTACCCCTAGTAGTTACGCTATTTCGATGCTAGGTGTCACTGTTGGTGATGCTGAAATAAGCCATGATTGCGAATTGGCCATTAATCCTGGACAAGTTTTTGGCACCTTGGAAGGTACACCGACAAAAGATCCTGCATTTGGTTTAGATGCAGTTTGGATCAAGCCGAGTCAGCGCGAACATGCCCAAACACTTGGATACACTGTAGTAGACGCAGCTACTGTTATCGCAACACATTTAAGTCAGTTATTAACCACACAAGCACATCAATTATTAGGCTATGAAGAAGTACAGCAACTACTTGATATGTTAGAGAAAACTCATCCGAAATTAGTTGAAGGTTTGGTGCCAGATATTTTGCCATTAAGTACCGTGGTAAAAGTTCTTCAAACCCTCTTGTTTGAAGGCGTACCTATTCGTGATATGCGTACCATAGTTCAAACTCTTTGCGAGTATGGGCCTAAGAGCCAAGATCCCGAAGTATTAGTGTCTGCACTGCGCATTTCACTGAAAAAATTAATTGTGCAAGAAATCAATAACGGTGGTCAGGAAATTCCCGTTATCACGCTTGCTCCAGAGCTGGAACAGATGTTGCATAAGTCACTTCAAGCTGGTGGCGAAGATGGTGCTGGCATTGAGCCTGGATTAGCTGAAAAGCTACAGAATTCGCTAGTTGAGGCGACTCAACAGCAAGAAATGGCTGGAGAACCCGCTGTATTATTGACGTCAGGTATTTTACGCCCTGTACTCGCTAGGTTCTTCAAACAATCGGTTTCTGGTTTACATGTATTGTCATATCAGGAAATACCGGATGACAAACAAATAAAAATAGTATCGTCGGTAGGTCAATAAAGTGACAGAGCTGCTGAAAAAGAGAGGAAGATATGAAAATTAGACGTTTTTTTGGCAAAGATATGCGGGAAGCTCTCAATAAAGTGAAAGAAGAGTTAGGCGGTGATGCCGTTATCATGTCGAATAAAAAAACAGCACAAGGAGTAGAGTTAGTTGCAGCAGTAGACCCTACTAGTCATACACCAGATCCAGTGCCCGCCAAAAAGCCGTCTAAAACGACTTTACGCGAAGTTATTGGTGAAGACGACAGTGACAGTCTGCAAGCGCTTTTGCAGCGAAGTGCTGAAATTGCTAAAGAAAACCTTAATTCAGCCCAGGCTAATAATAGCCAAATACGGGAAACTACGTCTTACAACGCTAATACAAACTCTCAGCAGCAGATTAGTCATCAAAAAAAACGAGCAGATGAGAGTATGATTCGATCTCCTGCGTTTACCGATGATCTTAATCTAAATGACACTCAAGCAGCGAGTTTAACACCTCCACCAAGTGTGTTAGAACCTGAGCAGTTAGATAGTATTCGAGCTGAACTTGAATCCATTAAAAATGTGCTTAAATTCCAAGTGTCAGAACTTTCTGAAGAACGCAAAAAACGCAATAACCCTGTGCATCATTATCTAAAAGAACAGCTAACCGGTATGGGAATTAGCCAGCGTTTATGTCAACAATTTATTGACTTTATGCCGCATAAAATAGATGAAAAGCAAGGTTGGAAATACCTACTAAACCTCTTATCTAATCGAATTGTAGTTGGCGGAAACGATATTCTGGGGAAAGCCGGAGTTGTCGCTTTAGTGGGACCAACAGGGACTGGCAAAACAACTACCTTAGCTAAACTTGCAGCGAAATACGCACAAAAATACGGTCCTGACCAAGTTGCTCTGGTGACAATCGACACCTATAGGATTGCTGCTTACGAACAACTTGCAACTTATGGCCGCATCATTGGCTGTTCGGTTAAAAAAGCGCAAAACGCTGAAGAGTTAAATCAAATTTTATATCAAATGCGCAATAAAAAATTGGTGTTAATAGATACGGCTGGTTTCAGTCAGCGAGATGCTAGACTTATTGAACAGTTGAATGAGTATGAAAACGGCTTATCTGTTGATATCAAAAAATATTTAGTGTTACCAGCGGCTTCTCAATATCGAGTTCTGAACGAAACAGTAAAGACCTACAACAACATTGATCTTACTGGATGTATCTTTAGCAAATTAGATGAATGTTACAGCCTTGGAGAAGCATTAAGCGTAATCATTGAAAATGATCTATCATTAAGCTATGTTACCGACGGTCAACGCGTCCCGGAAGACATCAAGTTAGCTGATTCAGGGAACCTTACTCTGGTCGCAGCAAAACTATACAAGAAGTATGGATTGTCACAACAGCCTAATGATTCAGTAGCGATAGCTGGTGGGTTATGATGGAAGATCAAGCGAGTAGCTTAAGAAAGATGAATCAGTCCAAACAAATTAAAGTAGTGGCAGTAACGGGTGGAAAAGGCGGCGTTGGCAAAACCAACCTCACTCTTAACCTTGCAATTGCATCTGCCAAACTAGGCCAGCGAGTCATGGTCCTTGATGCCGATTTAGGTCTTGCAAACGTTGACGTTATGTTAGGTCTACGCGTTCAGCGAAATCTATCTCATGTGCTTTCAGGGGACTGTACTCTCGATGAAGTCCTAGTGAATGGCCCTCATGGTATCAAAATAGCCCCTGCGACCTCTGGTACTAAAAACATGGCAGAGCTAGATCCGCGAGAACATGCTGGCTTAATTCGAGCATTTGGAGAACTTAAAACCCCTATTGATATGTTGTTAGTGGATACCGCCGCGGGCATTTCAGATATGGTGGTGAGTTTCTCAAGGGCCTCACAAGAAGTCATCATAGTAGTATGCGACGAACCAACATCGTTAACAGATGCTTATGCCTTAATCAAAATTCTAAATCGCGAACATGGCGTCTTTAAGTTTAAAGTGGTCGCGAACATGGTGCGTTCAGAGCGTGAAGGTCAGGATTTATTTTCCAAACTTTCAAAAGTAACAGGACGCTTTTTAGATGTAGCTATGGAGTTGGTCGGCATTATTCCTTTCGATGAAAATGTCAGAAAAGCAATCAGGAAGCAAACAGCAGTAGTCGATGCTTATCCATCAACACCTGCTTCTAAAGCGATAAATCAGCTAGCAAGTCGTGTTAATTCTTGGCCAATACCCAAACAAGCGGGCGGACACCTAGAGTTTTTCTTGGAAAATCTTGTGTCTTTGCATGAGTAGGTAAGCAAAAGTGAGTAACAAAGTGACAGTATATCAACAGCAAATAGACAAAAATCAGCTTGTCGAAAGACACGCGCCGCTCGTTAAACGCATTGCCCATCACCTTATGGCAAGATTACCAGCAAGCGTTTTGGTCGACGATCTCATTCAGTCGGGCATGATAGGCCTTTTGGAAGCAGCAAGAAACTTTGATGGTACCAAGGGGGCTAGTTTTGAAACTTTCGCAGGCATTCGCATCCGAGGTGCCATGCTGGATGAAATCCGTAAAGGCGATTGGACACCAAGATCTGTGCATAAAAATTCTAGATCTATTACTGAAGCCATTAATGAAGTGGAAAGTGAAACAGGCAGAGATGCCAGAGATACAGAAGTTGCTGCCAAACTTCAAGTATCGCTAAACGACTATCATCAGATGCTAAATGAAGTAAATGCTGGAAAATTAGTCGGAATCGAAGATTTGGGTGTCTCCGAAGACGTGCTTACAAACGAAGAAAACAAAGGAAATGACATACCTTTTCAAGAAATGATGCAAGGATCATTTCAGAAAGCGCTCGCGCGGGCGATAACAACATTACCAGAGCGAGAAGCTATCGTACTTTCTTTGTATTATGACGAAGAGTTAAATTTACGTGAAATTGGTGAAGTGCTTGAGGTTAGCGAATCGCGAGTGAGTCAAATTCACAGTCAAGCAATGCTGAAGTTAAAAGCAAAGATGCAGTCTTGGCGTGCTGAGTAACAAATAGTAATTAATATTTTCCATACTGGAGGTAGTTTTGGATAAGAATATGAAGATACTGGTTGTTGATGATTTCTCAACAATGCGGCGTATCATTAAAAACCTGCTTAAAGATCTTGGGTTTACAAATATCCAAGAAGCTGATGATGGTAATACGGCGTTGCCGATGCTACAGCAAGGTGACTTTAACTTTGTCGTAACGGATTGGAACATGCCTGGCATGCAGGGTATTGATTTGTTACGTGCAATCCGCTCAAACGATAAACTCAAGCATCTACCTGTACTCATGGTTACGGCTGAAGCTAAGAAAGAGCAGATTGTTGCAGCTGCGCAAGCTGGCGTAAATGGATATGTAGTTAAGCCTTTTACAGCAGCTACGCTGAAAGAGAAACTAGACAAGATTTTTGAACGTCTGGGCTAAAACGAACAATAGAGGTTAGGCCTAATGACTACCGAAAATTCTTTAATTTCGCTTGAAGAAGCGAAAGAGCTAGTAGCATTTCTTGAAAACGGCGACGTAGAAGCGGCAAACGACATTGTGCATAGTGCAGCTTTGAGAGAGTCCAACGAACTTTTTTCTGAAGTTGGCAAGTTAACTCGTCAGTTACACACGTCCTTGGTCAATTTCCAGCTTGATGAAAAACTGTCGCAAATTACCAATCATTCGATACCTGATGCTCAATCAAGACTCGAATATGTTATTGAAGAAACAGAAAAAGCTGCAAATTCGACAATGGATGCGGTTGAACGCAGCATGCCATTGGCAGAGCAACTTAATGACAGATTAAACAGCCTTATTCCTAATTGGAAAAAGCTTATGCAGCGTCAAATTGAGCTTGGCGAATTTAAATCCCTTTGCCATGAACTTGATGACCTGTTGAACGATGCTCAAAACGATTCTGCTGCGTTAAATTCTATGCTCACTGAAGTTCTTATGGCGCAAGGCTACCAAGACTTAACGGGTCAGGTGATACGCCGGGTAATTGAATTAGTTAACGAAGTTGAAGAAGGGCTTGTAGAAATGCTGGCGACCTTTGGTGAACAAGAAGTTAAAGAAAGTAAAGCTCAACCTTTGTCGAAATCTGACGATAAGATAAAAGCCGAAGGGCCAATTATTGATGCAGCAACGCGAAACGACGTCGCCCAAAGTCAAGATGACGTTGATGACTTGCTGTCTAGTTTAGGTTTTTAGGGGAGCGATTCAATGTCATTTGAGGTTGATGAGGATATTTTACAAGATTTCTTGGTGGAAGCCGGAGAAATACTTGAACAATTGCAAGAGCAGTTGGTAGATCTCGAGAATAATCCTGAGGATGCAGACCTGCTGAATGCAATTTTCCGCGGTTACCACACAGTTAAAGGTGGTGCCGGATTTCTGTCATTGACCGAATTAGTTGAAATTTGTCACGGTGCAGAGAACGTATTTGATGTAATGCGAAATGGTCAACGCACCTTAACGCCCGAGCTAATGGATACCATTCTACAAGCGACGGATGTTGTGGTCGCAATGTTTGAGCAAGTTAAAGCTCGTGAACCATTAGATCCAGCGCCTGCCGAGTTAGTAGAGTTACTCCATAAGTTAAGCGCGCCTGAAACTGCCGACGAAAATATTTTTGAAAACGCTGAAGCTAAAAGTAGTGTGCCTGATGAAACGCCAGATGCACAAAGCGAATCTTCAGAAGCTGTAGGTGAGGATATTGAATTAGTCGAGCCAGAAGCCAAAGAGAATACAAATGAAGGCGACAGTATTGACGAAATTTCTGAAGATGAGTTTGAAGCGCTATTAGACGAATTACATGGCGACAAAGCGCCAGGGCAGTCAGCCCCAACTGAAAGTGTGGAAGCAGCTAAGCCAGCAGCACCATCAAACAGTGATGATATTACCGATGATGAATTCGAGGCTTTGTTAGATGAATTGCACGGTAAAGGTGATTTCAAAGTTACAGAATCCGCGCCTGAAGCTAAAGCAGAATCACCTGCAGCGAAAGCTGGCGGTGATGATGAGATTACTGACGAAGAATTTGAAGCCTTATTAGATGACTTGCATGGTAAAGGTAAATCTCCAACACTCAATGACGGTGCAGAGGAAAAAGCTGCAGCCAAGGATGTAAGTCCTAAGAGTTCTGTACCTGAAGCTGAAAAGCCAGCAGCTAGTAGCGAGCCTAACAAGCCTGAAGCGCCGAAAACACCAGCGCCAATTGCGGCTAGCAAGCCAGCGCCTAAGCCAGAAGCTAAACCTGCACCAGCGCCAGCTGCGGCCAAAAAGGCCGAAGCTAAACCTACGCAGGCACAAGCAGAAACTACGGTTAGGGTCGATACCAAACGTCTAGACCAGATCATGAACATGGTCGGTGAGTTGGTACTGGTACGAAATAGACTGCTCAGTCTTGGCATTAACGTCAATGATGAGAGCATGAGCAAAGCTATTGCGAATTTGGATGTTGTTACCGGTGACTTGCAAGGCGCGGTTATGAAAACCCGTATGCAACCCATTAAAAAGGTATTTGGTCGATTCCCTAGAGTTGTCCGAGACCTAGCGCGTTCTTTGAAAAAGGAAATCACCCTAGTTCTAGAAGGTGAAGAAACCGATTTAGATAAAAATCTGGTTGAAGCATTAGCCGATCCTTTGGTGCACTTGGTGCGAAACAGTGTGGATCACGGTATTGAAATGCCGGATGAGCGAGAAGCTGCAGGCAAACCTAGAATGGGTACTGTAAAACTAGCAGCTTCTCAGGAAGGTGATCATATCTTGCTGACCATCAAAGATGATGGTAAAGGTATGGATCCTGAAAAATTGAAAGATATTGCTATCAGTCGGGGAGTTTTAGATGCAGATTCTGCCGCTAGAATGTCTGACGTAGAAGCTTTCAATCTTATTTTTGCACCTGGTTTCTCTACTAAAACAGAAATTAGTGATATCTCAGGCCGTGGTGTAGGTATGGATGTGGTGAAAACCAAAATCAACCAGCTCAATGGTACAGTTAACATTGACTCTAAATTGGGTGTAGGTACTACATTAGAAATTAAAGTACCTTTGACCTTGGCTATTTTGCCAACCCTGATGATAGTAGTTGGACAACAAACCTTTGCGTTACCTTTAGGTTCTGTTAATGAAATCATTAACATGGATCTAAAGAAAACCAATACTGTAGATGGTCAATTGACGATGATCGTTAGATCGAAAGCCATCCCATTGTTCTATTTAAATGATTGGTTAAATCCAATGAAACCAATCAAGGATAGAGCACAAGGTCATGTGGTTGTGGTTCAGATTGGCACTAAGCAAGTTGGGTTTGTGGTGGACAGCTTAATTGGTCAAGAAGAAGTTGTTATTAAGCCTCTGGATGCATTGCTTCAAGGTACTCCTGGTATGGCTGGCGCAACCATCACATCAGACGGTGGAATAGCGTTAATCTTGGACATTCCAAGTTTACTTAAGCGTTATGCCAGATAACCCAGATAACTACTAATTTTAGTCAATTAGTAACTAAGGCCGAATGCATTGTCATTCGGCTTTTTACTTTATGCTAGATAAATGCAGATTTGGTCCAAAAATAGCATTAGATTTATCAATACAGAGCAACTAACCAAAATTGTGTGTAAACACTTAGATTAAATATCCAATGAAAACCTGGACGATAGTCAATCAAAAGGGCGGTGTAGGCAAAACTACAACCGCAGTATCACTCGCTGGAAGCTTGGTTAATCAAGGCTATAAGGTGCTGATCGTGGATTTAGATCCCCAAGGCTCACTGACTGTCTACCTCAGAGTTAAACAGTCAGCAACAGTGGGTTTGTATGACTATTTTTTGGCACCAGATGATAAAAACGTGTCGGATCTTATCGCGAAAACGTCAATTCCTAAGGTTGACGTTATACCTGGATCAAAAACCTTGGCTACACTTGATAGAGAGTTTGGTAATGCTCAAGGTAAAGGATTGGTGATTAAACAGTTGTGTCGCTCCTTGATTGGCCAATACGATTATGTACTCATAGATTGTCCACCCGTGTTGGGTGTATTAATGGTCAATGGGCTAACAGCTGCTGATGTGATAGTTATCCCGACACAAACTGAATTTTTAGCCTTAGAAGGGCTAAAGAACATGCTGTCAACCTTGCAATTACTGCAACCCTTGTTAAATAGCCAAGCAAAGATAAAGATAATCGCCACTATGTTTGATAGACGTTTAAAGGCTTGTCAGAAAGCATTTTTAATGTTGAAAGAAGCACATTCAGAGATGCTATGGCGTGGCTACATCCCTGTGGATACAAAATTCAGAGATGCAAGCGAAAAAGGTCAACCTATTAATTTATTAAACCCAGCGTCAAGAGGCAGTTTTGCTTATGACAAATTGTCGAATGATTTAGTTAATCTAAGCTTAAAATCCTTATGAATAAAACATCAGAATCTCAAGTGTTACAGGATTACTTTTCTGTATTAATTACTCCCGCTGAAGAACTAAAAGCATTAGATAATGCCGCCAGTTTATTGCAAAACGCCCAACAACAATTACTCAATGAGCAAGTGCAAGCTGAAACATCTGAGATAGTAAATCAAGAATCTGATCAGAATCTGAATGTTGAGCAATATCTCGAAGAAAATTTAATAGCACTGAAAGAGCGTTTGCCAGTGAGATTTCAGGCTTTGTTTTTTAACTTAGCAGGTGTGACACTTGCCTTACCGTTAGTTGAACTCGGTGGAATCCATAAACTAGATAAAGTCACTTCACTACCAAGAAAGCCTGAGTATATTTTAGGACTTATGGTAAAAGGGGAAGAAAAATTTCAATGTATTGACACCGCCAGGTGGATAATGCCAGAAAAATATTTAAGCCTTAAACAAGAAATTCCGGCTTATAAATTTGCAGTGCAGCTGGGTAAAACAGGGTATGTACTTGCTTGTGAAGCAATAGAGGATACCTTAGAAATTTCTCAACATGATATAAAGTGGCGAGACAATGGCAAAAAGCAACCTTGGTTTGCTGGTACGGTGAAAGAAAAAATGTGTGCCCTTGTAGATGCTGAAGAACTGGTAAAACTTCTGAGTAATCCAAGCACATCTAAGGCGCTTGCTTAACTTTTGTCGAATTTTATTGCAACAAATCCAAATCTAGGCTTTAGAAGCTGATAAATATGCCGATACTCATATTAAGTTAATTAGATATCGTTGCTATACATATCAAAAACACTATTGATATACGGAGTAATTTTTATGTCAGAAGAAAGAGCCACTGCGACTGCCGCAGATCCAAATGATGAGGTTCTTCAATGGGTTACTTATCGTTTAGATGAGGAAACCTATGGTATAAACGTAATGCAAGTACAAGAAGTATTGCGCTATACCGAAATTGCGCCAGTACCCGGAGCGCCTAACTATGTATTAGGTATCATCAACCTTCGTGGTAATGTTGTGACCGTTATCGATACTCGGGCAAGATTTGGACTACCGCCTGCTGATATTACGGATAATTCACGTATCGTTATAATTGAATCGGATGAACATGTCGTTGGCATTTTAGTGGATAGTGTTGCAGAAGTCGTCTATCTACGCTCTTCAGAAATTGATAGTGCGCCAAATGTTGGCACAGAAGAAAGTGCTAAATTTATCCAAGGTGTAAGCAATAGAGGCGATGAGCTGCTTATTCTGGTAGATTTGAACAAGTTATTGTCAGACGACGAATGGGATGATGTTATGGGCTTATAGTCCAGAATATTCGTTTCAACAAAAATGAATTATGAAATAAAGCCGCTTAGGTATTGCCTTTGCGGCTTTTTTATTGAGTAAATTCAATGTTCATGTTTATACTGATAATACCTTTAACTGTTATGTATTCAGTTTCATGTCCGAACAATATTGGCTTATCACCTTCTCTTCAATCATTCTGCTATTATTGGTAATTATATTTATTCTATTTGCTTACACTAGGAATACCAAAGCAAAACTCCTTCAAAGTGTTGGTCTTATTGATAATTTACATAAAATGCTTCAGCAGTTAGAGAAAAGACTCGCCACTGCCGAAACCAGTATTTCAGCGTCAAAATCTTCTGTTGATGCATCAGATTTACAGCAACGAGTGTTGGAATTGGAACAGCAGCACCAAACCGTTGAAAGTAAAATAGCGAGGTTCGAGGAAAAAGTGATCGATCTTCAAGAAAGAGATCCGGAATTAAAGCTTTATGCCAAAGCAAATAAATTGGTCGCCGCTGGTGAAGATTTAGAAGATGTAGTGGCGGCAAGCGGGCTTCCAAGAGCCGAAGTTGAAATGCTTTTTGATGTGCACAGAAGAAAATAATCAATAAATTCAAATAAACGTATAGACGTCTAGACGTAAATTCTTGACATTTGTCTCAGTATGCAGACAATAGCCGCATGTATTAGATGCTAATTAGTCGGTTTTATCAGTATGCCTATTAAAATACCCGCAGAATTGCCCGCGTTAGATGAGTTACTCAACGAAAACATTTTCGCTATGGATAACGAACGCGCGCTTAAACAAAATATTCGTCCGTTAGAAGTGGGTATTTTGAATCTAATGCCAAATAAAATTGAGACTGAGCTACAAATCTTACGCATGCTCTCAAACACCCCCTTGCAAATTAATATCGATTTGATTCGTATCGATGATACTGTGCCCAAACATACACCTGTGTCACATATGAATGCGTTTTATCATGTATTTGATGAAGTTAAAGATAAAAAATACGACGGCTTGATAGTCACAGGCGCTCCTCTTGGTACCCTGGAGTATGAAGAGGTTAATTATTGGGACAAAATGGTTGAATTGATGGATTGGGCTAAACGTCACGTACAATCTACTTTGTATTTATGCTGGGCAGCCCATGCTGCACTTTATCATTTTTATGGCTTGCAACGTCAAATAAGAGAAAATAAGCTCTCAGGCGTTTATGAACATCAAGTGCTAGAATGTAAACATGAATTAATGCGTGGATTTGACCCTATTTTTTGTGCACCACATTCTCGAGTAGGTGAAATTCTTTTACAAGATTACGTGTCAGTAGAAAACCTTAAAGTGTTGGCAAGTTCAGAACAAGCTGGGGTTTATTTATCGGCTACACAAAATGCTAGAATGGTATTTGTCACTGGGCATCCAGAATATGATCCCAATACCTTAGATTCTGAATTTAAGCGAGATCAGCAATTGGGGTTAAATCCGAGTATTCCTGAAAACTATTATCAGCAGGATGATCCCAATAATGATATTATAGTGCGTTGGAAGTCACACGGAACACTATTGTTTACTAACTGGTTAAACTATTGTGTTTACCAGAGTACGCCGTTTGATTTAAATGAATTGACTGAGTAAAAAAGGAACGCAATTGGATAAGTTAGTACAACTGCAAACCGCGGCTAACGAAAGAATTTTACTGCTTGATGGTGCAATGGGTACCATGATTCAGCAGCATAAATTAGAAGAAGCTGACTATCGCGGTAGTCAATACAAAGATTGGCATTGCGACCTCAAAGGCAACAATGACCTATTGGCTATTACTCAACCAGAGATTATAAAACAAATTCATTTAGCCTATTTAAAAGCCGGTGCCGACATTATTGAAACCAACACTTTTAATGCTACCGCTATTTCCATGGCTGACTACGACATGCAATCAGAAGTAGTAGCGATTAATAAAGCAGCAGCTAAATTGGCCAGAGAAGCTGCGGATGAAATGACACTGCAAACCCCTGAAAAGCCAAGATTTGTGGCAGGAGTTCTTGGTCCCACAAGTCGAACGGCGTCAATTTCTCCCGACGTAAATGATCCGGGAAAACGTAACGTAAATTTTGATCAACTAGTCGAGTCTTACCGTGAGGCAACAATTGCCCTAATCGAAGGACAAGTTGATCTTATTATGCTCGAAACAATATTTGATACCCTTAACGCCAAAGCTGCAGCCTTTGCCGTAATGCAGGTGTTTGAAGAGATGCAAATCACTTTACCAGTAATGATTTCCGGTACAATTACCGATGCGTCTGGAAGAACTTTATCTGGGCAAACCACTGAAGCTTTTTATAATTCATTGCGCCATGTAAATCCGTTTTCATTTGGCTTGAATTGCGCCCTTGGTCCTGATTTGCTTAGACAATATGTGGCAGAATTATCCAGAGTATCTGAAGTTTTAGTATCTGCTCATCCAAACGCAGGGTTGCCCAATGAATTTGGTGAGTATGATATGGATGCTGACGAAATGGCCGCCCACATCAAAGAATGGGCAGCTAGCGGCTTGGTGAATATCGTAGGCGGATGTTGTGGTAGCACTCCTGAGCATATAGCTGCAATTGCGCGCGTTACTCAAGGTGTAAGGCCGCGCAAGCTACCCAAAATTGATACACGTATGCGGCTTTCTGGCCTTGAACCTTTTGTCCATTAATTGAGCTTAAGATGACAAAACAGATTTCAACCTTTGTAAATGTAGGCGAACGAACCAATGTCACCGGTTCCGCCATTTTTAAACGCCTTATACTATCAGAAGACTATGAAGCGGCTTTAGATGTCGCACGTCAGCAAGTAGAAAATGGCGCGCAAATTATCGACATCAACATGGACGAAGCCATGTTAGATTCCGAAGCTGCTATGGTAAGGTTTCTTAACCTTATTGCATCAGAGCCTGATATAAGCCGAGTCCCCATTATGTTGGATTCGTCCAAATGGACGGTTATTGAAGCCGGTTTGAAATGCGTGCAAGGCAAGGCAATTGTCAACTCTATAAGCCTAAAAGAAGGCGAAGCACCATTTAAAGAGCAAGCAAAAAAAATCAAACGCTATGGTGCTGCAACAGTTGTAATGGCGTTTGATGAAAAAGGGCAAGCTGACACTCAAGCGCGGAAATTTGAGATTTGTAAACGCAGTTACAATATTCTGGTGAATGAAATAGGCTTTCCACCAGAGGATATTATTTTCGATCCCAATATTTTTGCCGTGGCGACTGGGATTGAAGAACACAATAACTACGCTGTCGATTTTATTGAGGCAACCCGATTAATTCGCCAAAACTTGCCTCACTGTCATGTTTCAGGCGGGCTATCCAATATTTCGTTTTCATTTCGTGGCAATAATCCAGTGCGCGAAGCTATGCACTCGGTATTTCTTTATCATGCCATTCGTGCCGGAATGGATATGGGAATTGTGAACGCTGGTCAATTAGAAGTATATGACGAAATTCCAGCGGAATTAAGAGAAGCCGTTGAAGACGTCATTCTTAATCGTCGTGATGACGCCACAGATCGCCTTTTAGAAATTGCGCCAAATTATCAAGGGGATGGCAAAGCTGCCCAGGTGGAAGATCTGGCTTGGCGAGAATTGCCCGTCAATAAACGCTTAGAACATGGTTTGGTCAAAGGTATTACTGAATATATCGAGCAAGACACTGAGGAAGCCAGACTAAACGCGGAAAAACCGCTGCACGTCATCGAAGGTCCTTTGATGGACGGCATGAACGTAGTAGGGGATTTATTTGGCGAAGGTAAAATGTTCCTGCCTCAGGTGGTCAAATCTGCTCGGGTAATGAAAAAAGCTGTGGCTCATCTTCAACCTTATATTGAAGCGGGCAAAGAAGAAGGCGCCAAAGCTAACGGAAAAATCGTCATGGCAACGGTTAAAGGCGATGTACACGATATAGGTAAAAACATCGTGGGCGTGGTCTTGCAATGTAACAACTTTGAAGTCATTGATTTGGGCGTTATGGTGCCCGCAGCAAAAATTATTCAAACAGCCATTGATGAAAAAGCCGATATGATTGGTTTGTCTGGCTTAATCACACCTTCGCTTGATGAAATGGTGCATGTGGCCAGTGAGATGCAGCGTTTAGGTTTGGACTTGCCATTACTCATTGGTGGGGCGACAACTTCAAAAGCACATACTGCGGTGAAAATCGCGCCAGCTTATGAACATCCTGTGGTCTATGTGCCAAATGCTAGCCGAGCAGTAGGCGTTTGTCAGAAACTTATATCTGAAGATGCCAAAGCTGAATATGCAGCACAAATAGCGGTAGAATACGAAAAAGCGCGCGACCAACATGCGCGTAAAAAACCGCGTACAAAAGCGATCAGTTTTGAACAAGCACAGGAAAATAAGTTCACTTGTGATTGGACTAATTATGATGCGCCGACGCCGAATTTTACCGGCGTGAAAACAGTCTCTGTAGACTTACCAACCCTAAGAAATTACATCGACTGGACACCATTCTTCCTTACTTGGTCACTTGCCGGTAAATATCCTCGCATCTTAAATGATGAAGTAGTAGGGGAGGAGGCTCAAAAACTGTTTAAAGATGCTAATAGTATGTTGGATACCCTCATTCAATCAGCGAACTTAACAGCTAAAGCTAGAGTTGGCATTTTCCCTGCCAATAGCCAAGATGAGTCAGTCATAGTTTTTGATCCAGAAAAT
This sequence comes from Glaciecola sp. 1036, assembly GCF_050306235.1. Classification (NCBI taxonomy): domain Bacteria; kingdom Pseudomonadati; phylum Pseudomonadota; class Gammaproteobacteria; order Alteromonadales; family Alteromonadaceae; genus Glaciecola; species Glaciecola sp. 1036. The sequence goes on from NZ_JBLWFH010000009.1 coordinate 162,690, forward strand.
AGCGATAAGGAGCTATTACGTTGTCAGCATCTGCGACAACAAACTGAAAAGGCCAAAGGGTTTAACTATTGTTTAAGTGATTTTGTTAGCCCTATAGCAGTAGACAAACCCGACTACATAGGGGCTTTTGCAGTCACTGCAGGCATAGGTGAAGATGAACTTGCCCAAGAATACGAAAAGGCAGGGGATGACTACAATGCCATTATGGTCAAAGCCGTTGCCGATAGACTCGCTGAAGCCTTTGCCGAATACTTGCATGAAGTAGTGCGAAAAGAGTTGTGGGGTTATGCCAGTGACGAAGCATTTAGTAACGATGAATTAATTGGCGAGAAATATCAAGGCATTCGCCCAGCCCCTGGCTATGCTGCTTGTCCTGAGCATACTGAAAAGCAGAAAATATGGGATTTATTGGACGTTGAAAATACTATCGGCATGAAGTTAACCGAATCTTATGCCATGTGGCCGGCAGCTTCTGTATCAGGTTGGTATTTCTCGCACCCAGAATCAAGATATTTTGCTGTAGCTAAAATTCAACAAGATCAATTAGACGATTATGCGAAACGCAAAAACTGGTCTTTAGAAGAAGCTCAAAAGTGGCTAATGCCTAATTTGCAAGACTAATAACAAAGGGGCCTATAAGCCCCTTTTTTTAGGTTGCAAATTTGCTTACCAAATACGCACTCTATCTTCAGGCGCAAGATATAAGGCATCACCTGGTTGAACATCAAACGCTTCATACCATGCATCGTGGTTACGTGGTGCTAGAGCTCGATATTGACCAGGACTGTGGGTACCTGCTCTTAATTGATTTAGCATACTTTCTTCGGTACGTTTTTCACGCCACACTTGTGCCCATGCTAAGAAGAAACGTTGGTCGCCTGTTAATCCATCAATCACTGGCGCTTCTTTGCCGTTAAGGCTTAATTTATAAGCATGGTAAGCCATGGCCAATCCGCCAACGTCACCAATGTTTTCACCTAAGCTGTTAGCGCCATTTACATGGTTGCCTTCAATTGGCTCGTAAGCACTGTATTGATCAATAAGTTGTTGGGTTTTGGTTTCAAAAGCAGCACGGTCTTCATCTGTCCACCAGTTAGTTTGAATACCATGAGCATCAGACTTAGAACCTTGGTCATCAAATCCGTGTCCCATTTCATGTCCAATAACAGCACCAGTTGCGCCGTAGTTTACAGCAGGATCGGCATTAGGATCGAAAAATGGCGGTTGTAATATCGCCGCTGGGAATACAATTTCATTATAAGAAGAATTGTAGTAGGCGTTTACAGTTTGTGGCGTCATAAACCAGTCGTCTTTATTGGTTGGTTTGGTTTCTTCTTCTACAGATTTTGCTCTAAAGAATTTGCGTAGAGATTGCACATTACCCATTAAGTCATGTTCGGATAAGGTTAAACCCTCATAGGATTCCCATTCATCTGGGTAGCCTATTTTAGGATTAAACGCTTGTAATTTAGCTTGAGCATTTACTTTAGTCTCTTCGCCCATCCAATCTAAATCTTTGATTCTTTGTCCAAGCGCAGTGCGTAGATTTTCCACCAATTCACTCATTTGTTGTTTGGATGATTCAGGGAAATATTCTTCTACATAGGTTTTACCAATGGCGAAACCCAACGATTGTGTGCTTGACATTGCATTGACTGCACGAATTTCTCTAGGGCGAGGTTCTTGCTGACCATTTAAGGTTTTGCCGTAAAAATCAAAGTTAGTTTGCAATATTTCTTGAGATAAAATAGAAGCATTGTCGCTGATTAAGTGATATTTCAGGTAATTTTTCCAGGTCGACAAAGGCTGTTCGTTAATCAATGCAATTAATTGTTTCACTGGCTCTGGATGATTAACGTTTAAATCTTGAGCTGCATAACCTGTGGCGGTAAAAAAGGTATCCCAATCGAAATTAGGATATTCACTTGCTAGGTCATTTCTAGCAATTGGATTTAACGTCAGATCACGGTTCCTTCTTTTTTCTCGCGGCCACAAAATTTCAGCGATTTTGGTTTCTAACGCAACAATCTCTTGAGCGACTTCCGAAGGATTTTCAATGCTTAAATATCCCAACATAGCTGCAATATTTTCTTGGTAAGCTGCTCTAATATTCTCGAAGCGTTCACCTTCTTGCAGGTAATATGAACGATCGGGCAGTCCTAGCCCTGTTGCACTTATAGATAACTGATATTTATCTGGATTTTTGCGGTCAATTGATAGGCCTGCAGCTATTGGAGAATTAGTGTTTAACAACCAATTTGAACCAAAAACCTTAGCAAGTTCACTTTGATTACTAATAGCATTAATTGTATCCACCATAGGTTGAAGAGGTGTGACACCTTTTTCATTCAACAACTCGGTGTTCATATAAGATTGATAATAGGCATTTATCAACTGTTGTTCTTCGGTTTTATTCTCAACGGAAGCGACTTTTTCAACGATTTCTTTTACTCTTTCGTCACTTAGATCACGTAATTTGTCAAATGCGCCAAATCGCGTTTTATCTGATGGCATTTCAAAATTGTCGTACCAAGTGCCACTCGCATAACCGAAGAAGTCATCACCAGGTTTGATATTGGTGTTTCTGGCGCTCAATTCAACGCCGAAACTGCCCAGTTCAGGTTTGCCTTTAGTGGTTTCAACACTAGCTTGTTGTTCAGTTGAAACTTGTTGAGTAGTTGAATTTTCTGGCTGAGAGCAAGCCGATAGGGCCAAGATTGGCGACAAGGCCAATACAATTAGTTTTAATTTCATTAATATACTTCCGTCGATTTTTATTATTGTAAAGCCAAATTATCTAACGAAGTGGAGACTATGCCAATACTGGAAACACGTTTTGTAACAAAATTAACTGAATTTTACAGCTGTCTAGCACGCCTAATCGGCGAGCCAACTGAACGAATAACGTCAATATGAGGGCCTGTAATACAGTGTGAATTTATTAGTAAATTTTCAGTACTGCATTTTCCTTGACCATTTTCTAAACAATACTCAAATTGGGTTTGCGTTTTTATTGGTTTAGTTACGCAGTTTAGGGAAACTGTTTCCAATCCCACCTTGATTTAAGCGGTTACACGTTAAATAGCAATTGATATCTATTCAAGTTTAAATGGAAGCAATTGCTGTGTTTCTTCATAATATTGCAGCATATGAGGAGCTTCTCTTTCCGTAAAATCTTTTACTGCATCATCAAACGCAGGATGACGCATTTTATGCATGGAGTAACAAAGTGTCGGGCGAAAACCCCGGGCAATCTTGTGTTCACCTTGAGTCCCGGGGTTAAAGTATTGAAGACCTTTTTCAATAGTAAATTCAATGCCTTGATAATAACAGCATTCAAAATGCAATTGAGAGATATCCTCTAGCGCCCCCCAATATCTGCCGTAAAGATGAGTGTTATCAAAAAAGAATAAAGCACCGGCTACCGTTTTATGGTTTTTGAATGCCATTACCAGCATTATGTGATCTCGCATGTTAGTTACCAAACCTTTAAAAAACGCTTCGGTTAGATAACCCGTATGACCTGAACGTTTTAAATAAGTCGCTTGATAGCACAAGTAAAAATCATCCATTAATTCCGGTGTGATTTCTTTTCCACTGAAACGTTTTATGTTTACTCCAGTGCTTACTGCTTCATTGCGCTCTTTGCGAATGGATTTGCGTTTACGAGATTTTAGATCATCTAGAAAATTATCAAAGCAGCCATAGTCTTGATTGTTAAAAACAAACTGTACATTTAACCGCGTATGGAAGTCATGTTGGGAAAAAATTTGCCGCTGGTTTTCAGGTATAAATAAAGCATGAAAAGAGCTGTGAATTGGCTCCATTTCAAGCCAATGTTGAGATAAAAGGTTTACCAAATCCTCTTCGGTTAGATTGGATTGTGGTTTTAGCAACATTTTATTCAGGGTTACAGGCGTAAATGGAATAGCGCAAAGTAATTTCGGGTAATATTCCAAACCATGTTGGTGATAAGCGTTTGCCCATGCATGGTCGAAAACATATTCGCCATAACTGTGGTATTTTTCATAACAAGGAATCAATGCAATTAACGACTGGTTCTGCCATATGCCGAAATGGTTAGGTTGCCAGCCAGTTTCGCCACCTACGCTTTGGCTTTTTTCTAAAAGTTCTAGAAATGTCAGGTTTACAAAAGGATCTTGAGCGGGTAATAGATTACTGGCGTCTGGCACTTGTTCCAGAAGTTGTTGAATGCTTTTAAAAAGGCTAATAGAAAACAAAGCTTTAGTTGTCAAAATGGTAAAAGTCACGCATATTTAATATCATAGAGCATAGTTCGATTGGTGTCTCGTCAAGTTTTTGCGTGTTGTCAAAAATGACCAAAGAATCTTTTAAAAGGCATCAATGAAAAAATACAAATTCTAAAACGGCTATAAAGTGCAGGATATCGACTATAATCAACAAACAAGACACACGATTACGCGTTTATTGGCGCGTCGAGAACATTCTTATAAAGAGTTAATGCAAAAACTCAGTGCAAAAGAGATTCCCTATGCCATTGCAGAATCAGAATTGCAGAAATTTGTCGATAAGAATATTCAGTCAGATGAAAGATTTGCTGTCGTTTTAACTCGCTCAGCCTATCACAAAGGCAAAGGTCCACAGTACATCATGCAACAATTGCAGATGCATGATATTCAATCCATATCTTTTGCAGAATTAGATACACAAGAATATGATTGGTTTGCCCTTGCTCAACAAGTGAGAATCAAGCGATTTGGTCAAGAAATACCCGATGATTGGACGTTAGTACAAAAACAAAAACGATTTTTGCAAACACGAGGGTTTACTATGGCACAAATAGAGGCCGCATTCTAACAATCTATATTTAAAACATGTCCGCTGTGTGCTATTGTTGCGGCGGAAATTTTAGGTTCAAAAAATAACACAACAGGAAGCTCAATGACACGCTCTACAGCCGATATCAGAAGCGCATTTATCGACTTTTTTGGCCGCCATCAACATAAAGCGGTGGCTAGCTCTTCTCTAGTACCTCATGATGATCCCACTTTGCTGTTTACCAACGCAGGCATGAATCAGTTCAAAGATGTGCTGCTAGGGCTAGAAAAGCGAGATTACAATAGAGCTGTATCCTCACAGCGATGTGTACGAGCAGGTGGTAAGCATAACGACCTAGAGAATGTTGGTTATACTGCTCGCCACCATACATTTTTTGAAATGCTGGGTAATTTTAGTTTTGGTGATTACTTTAAAAAAGAAGCTATTCATTTTGCGTGGGAATTTTTGACCGAAGAATTAAAGTTACCAAAAGAAAAATTACTGGTTACTGTTTACCATGAGGATGATGAAGCTTATGACATTTGGCACTCCCAAATCGGTATACCGGCAGAAAAAATTATTCGAATAGCGACCTCTGACAACTTTTGGTCAATGGGCGATACTGGTCCATGCGGCCCTTGCTCTGAAATTTTTTATGACCACGGAGAGCATATTTGGGGTGGTCCTCCAGGTTCACCTGAAGAAGACGGTGACAGATTTATCGAAATCTGGAATTTAGTATTCATGCAGTTTAATAAGCAAGCTGATGGTTCTATGGAACCGCTACCCAAGCCTTCTATCGATACAGGGATGGGACTTGAGCGTATCTCTGCCATTTTACAAAATGTGCATTCAAACTATGAAATCGATTTATTTCAGAGTTTAATCAAAAGTGCAGCAGATATTACTGGCGCTAAAGATCTGAATAACAAATCACTGCGCGTTATTGCTGACCACATTCGCTCATGTAGCTTCTTGGTTGCTGATGGCGTTATGCCGTCTAATGAAGGGCGTGGTTACGTATTACGAAGAATTATCAGACGCGCAGTTAGACACGGTTACAAACTTGGTTGTGAAGACGTATTTTTCTACAAATTGGTTGCAACCTTGGCTAATGAAATGGGAGAAGCTTATCCCGAGTTGGTCGAGCAACAAGCGTTGATTGAAAAAGTGCTTAAATTAGAAGAAGAGCAGTTTTCTAATACTCTCGCGAGAGGGATGGGGATCCTGACGGATGCCTTGAAAGACGTTGAAGGTAAGAAAATTCCAGGGGAACTGGCGTTTAAACTCTATGACACCTATGGCTTTCCGGTTGACTTAACGAACGATGTAGCGCGAGAGCAAGGCTTTGAAGTTGATCAAGAAGGCTTCGAAGCTGCGATGCAAAAGCAGCGTGAAATGGCGCAAGCAGCGGGTAAATTTGGTACTGATTACAATAGTTTGTTACGTACGGAAATAAGCACAGAATTCTCTGGCTATGACAGTGTGACGGGTGCGACAAAAATCTCTGAAATTTTTGTGAATGGAAAACCTGTAGAAAAAGTGTCTAATCAAGAGGCAACCCTGATTTTTACTAAAACACCATTTTATGCCGAATCCGGTGGTCAAGTTGGTGATACAGGAAGAATTATTGGGCGTAATGGCAATGGCGTCGTAAAAGACACACAAAAGTCGGGTAATGCATTTGCACATACCTGTGAAGTAACTGGAACACTTGCTACCGGTGATGAAGTCTCGTTAGAAGTCAATAGTGCTAGAAGGGAAGCTATAAAATTAAATCACAGTGCAACGCATCTTTTACATGCAGCTCTGCGTAACATCCTTGGTGACCATGTAAATCAGAAAGGTTCTTTGGTTGATGCTGAAAAACTACGATTTGACTTTTCTCATTTTGAAAGTATTAGCAGTGAACAGCTTACTGCTATTGAAAATGCAGTAAATGCCCAAATAAGAGCAAACCATCCGCTAAAAACCAAAATGATGAAATTAGATGAAGCGAAAGCTTCAGGTGCTATGGCATTGTTTGGTGAAAAATATGACGATGATGTGCGTGTTGTAAGTATGGGAGAATTTTCTACCGAACTTTGTGGCGGCACACACGTATCGAGTACAGGTGATATTGGTTTATTTAAAATAGTATCTGAAAGCGGAATATCTGCAGGCGTACGCAGAATTGAAGCGGTTACCGGTCAGGTAGCGCTCGATTACATGCATAAAGATGCTGATTTGTTATTTGCAGTTGCAAACTTGGTGAAAGCTGACAAGCGTTCGTTAGTTTCGAAACTTCAGCAACAAATACAAACCACTAAGCAGTTAGAAAAAGAATTGGACACTATCAAGCAAAAACTCGCTGGCCAGAAGTCAAAAGGCTTGTTAGACCAAGTGGTCGAGATTAATGGGGTAAAATTGCTCGCGACCGAACTAGATGGAGTGGAGCCTAAGGCGTTACGAAGCATCCTTGACGATTTAAAAAATCAAATTGGTTCAGGTGTAATCGCTTTAGGTCTTAAAAATGGACAAAAAGTAAACTTGATAGTAGGTGTAACAAACGATTTGACGTCCAAAGTGAAAGCAGGGGAATTGGTAAATCATTTGGCTACTCAAGTTGGCGGTAAAGGTGGTGGGCGTCCTGATATGGCGCAAGCTGGTGGATCTCAGACTGAAAAATTACATCAAGCGATAGCAAGTGCGAGCGATTGGCTCAAAGACTGCTTGAACTAAAGTATAATATTTGTGTGTTATCTTTTTGACAGATAATGCATATAAGTTCTTTTTACATGGCTTAGATTGGCGAAAACTGCCACCTTGAATTATAGTTTATGTAAAGTGTATAGAGATAGGCCATGCAGTATTGAAAAATGGTCTTTGATAAGGAGTTAATTAAATGCTTATTTTAACACGCAGAGTTGGTGAAACTTTGATGGTGGGCGATAACGTAACAGTAACAGTACTTGGTGTTAAAGGTAACCAAGTGAGGATCGGTGTCAATGCGCCAAAAGATGTCTCTGTGCACAGGGAAGAAATCTACATGCGTATTCAAGCGGAAAAAGGTAACGGCAACGTTACTAACGGATAAAAATTACCCAGCAATTCGCTGGGTTTTTTCTTTTTATAGCGCTTTCAACAGCTACTTCTGGGGTTGATTGGTGAAAAAACTATCAATCGCTAAATTCACACCAAAAAAACATTGACTTAGTATTCTGATTCAGTAAACTTTGCGCCCTAATTCAGGAGAGGTGGGTGAGTGGCTGAAACCAGTCCCCTGCTAAGGGACCATACAGTTTGTAGCTGTATCGAGGGTTCGAATCCCTCCCTCTCCGCCATTTTTGTATACCTTTGCAGATCGTATATAATAGGGAATTAGACTAATGCGCGTGCGTAGCTCAGCTGGATAGAGTACCTGGCTACGAACCAGGCGGTCGGAGGTTCGAATCCTTCCGCACGCGCCATTTTTTCTTCATCTGCACCAATTTCACTGCGCGTGCGTAGCTCAGCTGGATAGAGTACCTGGCTACGAACCAGGCGGTCGGAGGTTCGAATCCTTCCGCACGCG